>NZ_JBFULH010000035.1:0-22682 GCF_056400445.1 Pseudomonas sp. P5_B2
AACAGGCTCAACGCGTCCTCAAGGACATCTTCGGCTACGACAGTTTTCGTGGCCGTCAGGGTGCAATCATTGAGCGCGTGGCCAGTGGCGGCGACGCCCTGGTGCTGATGCCTACCGGGGGTGGCAAGTCCTTGTGCTTCCAGGTGCCGGCGCTGCTGCGTGAAGGCCTGGCAGTGGTGGTGTCGCCGCTGATCGCGCTGATGGACGACCAGGTCGCCACCCTCGAAGAGCTGGGCGTCGCGGCCGCGGCATTGAACTCCACGCTGAGCGCGGAGCAACAGCGCGACCTGGCGGCCCGCATCAAGCGCGGCGAAGTGAAAATGCTCTACCTGGCACCCGAGCGTCTGGTCCAGCCGCGCATGCTGGCCTTCCTGCAAAGCCTCGAAATTTCCCTGTTCGCCATCGACGAAGCGCACTGCGTGTCCCAATGGGGTCATGACTTCCGTCGTGAATACCTGCAACTGGGGCAGTTGGCGGAATTGTTCCCTAACGTACCGCGCATCGCCCTGACCGCCACCGCCGATAAGCGCACCCGCGAAGAAATCGTCGACCGCCTGCATCTGCACGATGCCGAACGCTTTCTGTCGAGCTTCGACCGCCCGAACATTTTCTACCGCATCGTGCCCAAGGAGCAGCCGCGCAAGCAGTTGCTGGCGTTTTTGGCCGAGCGGCGCAGCGATGCCGGCATCGTTTATTGCCTGTCGCGCAAGAAAGTCGACGAAGTCGCGGTATTCCTCAGCGAGCAAGGCTTCCCCGCGTTGCCGTATCACGCGGGTCTGCCCAACGAAACCCGCGCCCACCACCAAAAGCGCTTCCTAAATGAGGAAGGCCTGATCATGGTCGCCACCGTGGCGTTCGGCATGGGCATCGACAAGCCAAACGTGCGGTTTGTTGCGCACCTCGATTTGCCGAAATCTCTGGAAGCCTATTACCAGGAAACCGGCCGCGGCGGTCGTGACGGCCTGCCGGCGGACGCCTGGATGGCCTACGGCCTGCAAGACGTGGTGATGCTCAAGCAAATGTTGCAAAACTCCGAAGGCGACGAACGTCACAAGCGCCTGGAGCAACACAAGCTCGACGCCATGCTCTCGCTCTGCGAAGAAACCCGCTGCCGTCGCCAGACGCTGCTGGCCTATTTCGACGAAGATATGCCTGAGCCGTGCGGCCATTGCGACAATTGTGTCGACGGCGTGCAAACCTGGGATGCCACCGAGCCGGCCCGTCAGGCACTCTCGGCGATTTACCGCACCGGCCAGCGTTATGGCGTGGGGCATCTGGTCGACGTGTTGCTCGGCAAGGACAACGAAAAGATCCGCAGCATTGGTCATCAGCATCTGTCGGTGTTTGGTGTCGGCAAGGCGATGGGGGAGAGCGAATGGCGCTCCCTGTTCCGACAGCTGGTTGCCCGTGGCCTGGCCGACATCGATCTAGAAGGCTACGGAGGACTGCGCCTGAGCGACACCTGCCGGCCGCTGTTAAAAGGTGAAGTGACTCTGGAGCTGCGCCGCGACCTCAAGCCGCAAACCATTGCGAAAAGCAGCAAGAGCCAGGCGAGCCAATTGGTGCGAGGCGAAGAACGCGAACAGTGGGAGGCGCTCCGTGCCTTGCGGCGCAAACTCGCCGAAGAACATGGCGTGCCGCCGTATGTCATCTTCCCCGACTCGACGTTGTTGGAAATGCTCCGCAGCCAACCGACTTCGTTGTCGGAAATGGCCACCGTCAGCGGCGTCGGCGCGCGCAAGCTCGAGCGTTACGGCGAGGCCTTCCTCGAAGTGCTTGGCGGTCAGGTAGAGGCACCGAAAGTTGTGGCTGACGTGCGCCACGAACTGATCACCCTGGCCCGTGYCGGCATGACTCCGCTGCAAATTGCCGGTCAATTGCAATGCTCGGAAAAGAACGTCTACACCATGCTTGCCGAAGCGATTGGCAAGCAGCAGCTATCGCTGGAGCAGGCGCTGGATTTGCCTGAAGAATTGATGGGCGAAGTCCAGGATGCGTTCCTCGACGGCGAAGGCGAGTTGCCAGCGGTTTCGGAGATTGCGGCGCTGTTTGCCGGAAGAGTGCCGGAAGGCGTTTTGTACTGCGTGCGTGCTGCCCTGCAATCCGAGTTTGAGGTTTAAGCCGACTTGTAGGTTGATGTAACGATTCACTTCAGACCGAGTCTTGCCTCAAGCCAGCGGTCATGCTTAGCTGACTAATAATTAGGTTTTACTTTATTTCAGTCTAATCATGAGTGTTTTATGCCGTTAACCGATCAACACCGCTTTGGCATGCAACTGGCCCATATGTCCCGTGGCTGGCGTGCCGAGCTGGACCGTCGTCTCGCTGGCCTGGGCCTGTCCCAGGCACGCTGGCTGGTGCTGCTGCACCTGGCCCGATTCGACGAAGCCCCTACCCAACGTGAGCTGGCACAAAGTGTGGGTGTCGAGGGGCCGACCCTGGCCCGTTTGCTCGATAGTCTGGAGTCTCAGGGCCTGGTCCAGCGCCAAGCTGTGCTCGAAGATCGCCGGGCCAAAAAAATTGTCCTCTGCACGCCGGCCCTTCCCCTGATCGAACAAATTGAAACCATTGCCACGCAATTGCGCCGCGAACTATTCGCAGGCGTCGATGAGGCCGATCTACAGGTCTGTATGCGGGTTCACGGGCACATTCTGGCCAACCTTGAAAAATCTTGAGGCATAACCACTCGCCGGACTTTCCAGATCTCCCGTTGGGCAGACTATAAAGAACTACTTGGCAATAACGTGTTCGTAACGGACGTGCGAACACGCATAGGTTGGTTCTGTCGTTAAGGGATGCTCATGTTCGAGAGTTGGCGATTTGTTTTGCAGGGTGGTGCGAGGTTGCTTTTGGTTGGTTGCGCTGTCACGTACTCGGCGTTGGCGCCCGCGTTGGGACTGGGTGAGATCACACTCCACTCTGCGCTGAATCAGCCGGTGAGTGCCGACATCGCCCTGGTGGATGTCGGTGGCCTGGAGGAGGGCGAGTTGTCCGTCAGCCTGGCGACGGCCGATGAATTCAGCCGCGCTGGCGTCGAGCGGGTGTCGTTCCTCAACAATCTGAAGTTCACTCCTGCCCTGCGCGGCACTCGAAGTGTTATCCGGGTGACCTCCAGCAAAGCGGTCAAGGAACCTTTTCTGGATTTCGTGGTGCAGCTCAATCAGTCCAACGGGCGTTTGCTGYGCGAATACACGGTTCTGATTGATCCACCCGACGTTGATGCGGAGGCGGTCGATCCCGTCACTGATGAGCCAGTCGTCGAGTCTCAGCCTTCTGCCTTTCCGGACGTTCAGCCGGCCAAGGTGTCATCAAACTCCATCAAGGAGCCCGCCCCGACGCCGGTCGCGGTTCAACCTGCCGCCCCCCCTGTGGGCGACCCCATTGTTGCCGAACAATTGGCCGCCAGCGTGCTGCAAAACCAGCAACTGCAAAAAACCGTGGATGAGTTGAATGCGAAGCTTATGGGCCAGGACGAGCAGATCGCCGGCCAGAAAAAGCAGATGACCGAACTGCAAAACCGATTGGCTGAACCCAAGCCAGCGACTTCCGAGCCCGCTACACCTGTCGCTGTCGAGGAGCCGCAAGCCAGCAACGGGTTGTTGATCACTGGGCTTCTGGCGCTGGTGGCTTTGGCACTGCTGGGGTTATTCCTTCGTCGTCGACGCCAGCAGGACCTTGCATTGCCTGAGGCTTGCCCCGATCTGCCAACGGCACCGGAGCCGATGCTTGATCCAGGCTACGTAAAACCGGAAATCAGCCGGCGAGACACCGGGTTCGACCCACCAAAACTTCAGGACTTGCGCGCCAGCCAACCGAAACTGCACAGTGCGACACCTTTGATTGTCGTGCCTGTGAACGCGGTGTCCAACGACGAGTTCCAGTTGAACCTGGATGATGTATCGATGGATTCAAGTTGGGACCTGGTCAGCCCTTTCGAGAGTTCGCCGCCTCTGGATGACGGCTTCCTCGACGAATTCAACAATGCCGGCCAATCACTGGAACTTGAACCGCTTGATTTGAAACTGAAGGAGTCATCATGACGGCGCACAAACCGGAAATCGTCATCACCTACTGCACGCAATGTCAATGGCTATTGCGTGCCGCCTGGTTGGCCCAGGAGCTGCTCAGCACCTTTGGTGACGACTTGGGCAAAGTGTCGCTGGTGCCCGGCACGGGTGGGGTGTTCCATATTTTTTGTGACGACGTGCAGCTCTGGGAACGCAAGGCCGATGGCGGTTTCCCCGAGGCCAAGGTGCTCAAGCAGCGGGTCCGCGATCAGATCGATCCGGACCGCGACCTCGGGCACAACGACCGCAATCAGTGAGACGCCGCTTCAGCCGCCACGTTCTTTTTACTGGAACCGCCGGATAGCCGGCTGGAGACCACAATCGCGACGATGATAATCGCGCCGCCGATCAACATCCGCAGCGTCGGGTTTTCATCGAACAACAGCCAGGCCACGGTAATCCCGTAAACCGGTTCGAGGGCGAACACCACCGCGGCGGTACGGGCCTTGATCACCGCCAGACTGGCGACGAACAGGCTGTGTGCGACGCCGGTGCAGAACACACCGAGCAGACCGATCCACAGCCAGTCGAGGCCACGCACGTCACTCAACTGCGGTGCCGCCACGGGCAACAGGCACAACGCGACCACCACGTTTTGACACAGCGCGGCCTGCACCGGCGGGATTCGTCCGGAGCTGGCCCGGTTGGTCAACGACAGCAGGGCAAACAACAACCCGGAGCCGACAGCCCAGAGCAGGCCTGTGGTGGCGCCACTCGCCAGATCGAAATCAGGCGTGACCAGCACCAGCCCGACACTGACCAATACGACCAGCAGAATTTCATTGGCGCGAATCCGCTCGCGGAAAATCAACCCTTCAAGGATCACGGTAAACGCCGGGAAGCTGGCAAAGCCCAGGGTAGCAATCGCCACACCGGCCACCTTCACCGCAATAAAGAAACTCACCCAATGCCCGGCCAGCAGCAAACCGCCGAGCAGCAGACGACGCCAGTCCACAGCTTCAAGCGTGCGCCAGCGGGTATTGCTGGCAAAGCGCGCAAAAACTGCCAATGCCAGCACCGCAAATGCGGCTCGGCCAAAGACGATTACAGCGGGGGAGGCGGCGGCGAGTTTGCCGAACACACCGGTCAGGCCAAACATCAATGCGCCAATATGCAGGGCGCCAAGGGCGGTACGGGGAGTCATTGCAATCCTTGATAAACGAGTAATCCAAACCGACAGAATTCGCCGACTTGTAGCAGCTGGCGAAGCCTGCGTCCGGCTGCGAAGCAGTGGTAAAACCTGAAAACGCGGTGCATCAGGCAAATCGCATTTGTCCCGATTACGGCTGCTTCGCAGTCGAACGCAGGCTTCGCCAGCTGCTACATTAAATCGCGTGAGGCGTGGCAGAGTCTGTCGTCAGACTCGCGTCATTTATCGCCAGCCTCGCGCCGCAGTTTGCCAGGGGAGGCGCCAAACTCGCGCAACACTGCAGCGGCAAAGGCACTCTGGGAGCTGTAACCGACCCGACTGGCAATCTCGCCGATGGGCAATGGCGAATCACGCAGCAATCCCACCGCGATATGCAGCCGCCGACTGCGGATGTAGTCCATTGGTGTCTGCCCGCATTCGGCGACAAACCGTGCGTGTAGCCGGGCACTGGACAACCCGGCGATACCGGCCAGGTCCGCCACCTGCAGCGGGTAGGCCGCGTGTTGATCGATGTGTGCATTCATCGCCGCATACGGCAGGCGCCGCCCTCCGACGCTGGCTGGCCTGGCGTTATTGAGGCTGGCCAATAACAGCACCGCGCCTTGTTGCGCGATCAACGGATCGTTGACCTGACTGCCCGCCAGCCAACGGACCAATTGACTTTGCCCGGCATCCAGCGGCAAGCGCCCGGCGTTGTCGAGCAGACGGCGACTGGCCTCGGCATGCTCGCCAAGGGACTGTGAAACCCATTGGTCGCTCGGCACATCCAGCACCAGGCAACGGCTGCCATTGCTGCTGCCGCAGGCATGATGGAAGCCGGACGGCACCACTACGAAACTCTGCTGCACCACCTGACTGCCACGCCCGTCGACTTCGAAGTCCAGCGCCCCGGATAAGCCAAACACCAGTTGGGCGTGGTCGTGGCTGTGGACGATCAGGTCGTCGGTGTACTGGCGTAGTGTGAGGATCGGTCTCATCACCGTTCTCCTGGGCAAGATGCGGCCAGTCTACACCGGCCCATGGTTGTCACAGGAATGACTCAATACGGTCATGGTCAATTAACCCGACCGGCGCACGCTTGGAAAAACCATCGCGGAGGGTTGCCCATGACCAGCGCCGAGCTCGCCAAACCCAGTCGTAAGCAACGTGTGCGGACTTTGTGGATTTCTGATGTGCACTTGGGCACTCGAGATTGCCAGGCCGAGCACCTGTCGCAGTTTCTCAAGGGCTACCACGCGGACAAAATTTACCTGGTGGGCGACATCATCGATGGCTGGAAGCTGCGCGGTGGCATGTACTGGCCTCAGGCGCACACCAACGTGATCCGCCGTTTGCTGACCATGAGCAAGCGCGGCACTGAAGTCATCTACGTGACTGGCAATCACGACGAGTTCCTGCGCCGCTATTCCAGGCTGATTCTGGGCAACATTCAATTGGTTGACGAAGCCGTGCATGTAACCGCCGATGGCCGTCATCTGCTGGTGATCCATGGCGATCAGTTCGATGTCATCACCCGGTATCACCGCTGGCTGGCCTTTCTGGGTGACTCGGCCTACGAATTCACCCTGACCCTCAACCGCTGGCTCAACCACTGGCGTGCGCGTTACGGTTACGGCTATTGGTCGTTGTCGGCGTACCTCAAGCACAAGGTGAAAACCGCGGTCAGTTTCATCAGCGATTTCGAGGAAGCCATTGCTCACGAGTGTGTGAAACGCGAGTTGCATGGCGTGGTGTGCGGGCACATTCACCATGCCGAGATTCGCAAGGTGGGCGAGGTGGATTACCTCAATTGCGGGGATTGGGTGGAGTCGTGCACGGCGCTGATCGAACATTGGGACGGGACGATCGAGTTGTATCGCCTGGCGGATGCGCAGGCGCGGGAGGCGGAGTTGAGGGGGCTGAAGGTTGCCGAGCCGGCCTAGGTTTTGCTTTCTGTGGCGAGGGGTCTTGCCCACGTTGAGTGCGTAGCGCCCCTAAACCATTCAAGCCGGTTATATCAGTGAAACCGCGTGCATTGGTTTTACGACAGCTTCGCCGCCGAACGGGGGCAAGCCCCCTCACCACAGGGTCCCGCTGGATCTATCAGACGGGCGAATGTACTTCCATTGCCGCCTTGTAGATCGAGTTCTTCGGCTGCGCAAACAACCGTTCTATCATCGGCTCAAAAAAGCTTAGCGGCAGGTTTTCGTACGCCGGGTCAAACGCCGCCGCATCGTACTTGGCACAAAACTCGATGGTCGCCTGATACTGCGGATGTTCGCTGAACTGTTCGCGCAGATGCCGATCCATGCCCAGGTAATGGAAAAAGTAATAGCCCTGGAAAATCCCGTGTTTCTCCACCATCCAAAGGTTTTCAGCGCTGACAAATGGCTTGAGAATCGCCGCCGCAATGTCGGGATGGTTGTAGGAACCCAGCGTGTCGCCGATGTCATGCAGCAGCGCGCAGACCACATATTCTTCATCACGGCCATCGCGCCAGGCACGGCTGGCGGTTTGCAGGGAGTGGGTGAGACGGTCCACCGGGAAGCCGCCAAAATCGCCCTCCAGCAACTTCAGGTGCGCCACAATCCGCGCCGGCAGTTGTTTCGCGTAGGCACTGAAGTCTGCGGCGATAATCGCCCAGTCTTCCTGTGTTCCATCCTTCATGTGGGTGAAACGGGCGTTGGCATTCATCGGCTATTCTCTCTAATTGTTGACGGCGCTTAAAACGGCACGCGGCCCAGAATCATGTCGCGGTACATGACAAAGTCGCCGAGCAGGCTATAAAGAGGATGTTGGAAGGTCGCAGGTCGATTCTTCTCATAGAAAAAATGCCCGACCCAGGCGAAGCTGTAACCTGCCAGCGGAAGGGCCCATAACATCAGCCATGCACCTTTGCCGATGCTCAGGGCCAGAATGAAAATGACCAGCGTTGTGCCGATAAAGTGCAGTCGTCGGCAAGTGCTGTTGCTGTGTTCGCTGAGGTAATACGGGTAGAACTCAGCAAAGCTGTTGAAACGTTTGAGGTTTTCCACGACTGCGATCTCTGTGATTATTATTCTGATTGCAAGTTGTGCTGCGGGTAGCTTATTTGAGTCTAGAGTGATCATTGGCATCAGCCAGTGACAATGGGCGCCACTTTAGTATCCTTTGAAAACCAGCCGCATCAGACGGCTCACTGAGAACAATAAGCAAAGGCCATGAGCGAACGAACGACTTCTGCAAGCTGGGCGATGGGGATTGTCAAAGCTCTGGAGATGGACGGCCTGGATTGCCGGGCTCTGTTCAACCAGCTGGGGCTTGACTACGCATCACTGGATGATCCGGATGCGCGTTTCCCGCAAGATTCCATGACGCGACTGTGGCAGCGCGCGGTTGAGCTGTCCGGCAACCCGGCGATCGGCTTGAACATGGGCAAGGTGGTGCGACCGGCCTCCTTCCATGTCGCGGGTTACGCGCTGATGTCCAGCCAGACGCTGGCCGAAGGCTTTCAGCGACTGGTGCGCTACCAGCGGATCATTGCCGAAAGTGCCGACCTGAGTTTCCGCCTGCTGGATGAGGGTTATGCGTTGATTTTGACGGTCCACGGCGACCACCTGCCACCGACCCGGCAAAGTGCTGAAGCGTCAATGGCCTGTGCGCTGGCGTTGTGCAGCTGGTTGACCGGGCGTACCTTGCAACCGCGCAAGGTGTTGGTTCAGGGCGATGAGCCCGTTGACCTCGAACCTTATAAACAAGCCTTTCATGCGCCGTTGGTGTTCAACGCACCTTACGATGCATTGATCTTCGAACGTGCCGACATGGAAGCACCACTGCCTACCGCCAACGAGGCGATGGCGGCGTTGCATGACCGCTTTGCCGGCGAGTACCTGGCGCGGTTTTCCGAATCCCGCGTGACGCACAAGGCGCGTCAGGTGTTGTGCCGTCTTCTGCCTCAGGGTGAACCCAAACGCGAAACGGTGGCGCAGACGCTGCACCTGTCGCAACGCACCTTGCAGCGACGCTTGCAGGAAGAAGGCACCAGTTTTCAGACGCTGCTCGATGACACGCGGCGCGAGTTGGCCGAGCAATACCTGGCCCAGCCCACCATGACCCTGCTTGAAATTGCCTACCTGCTGGGGTTCGCCGACCCGAGCAATTTCTTCCGCGCGTTCCGCCGCTGGTTCGACGCCACCCCCGGCGAGTACCGGGCGCACCTGTCAGAAGCGACGGCGCAGGTCAGTGTCGCCAGAAAGCAGGAATGCACAGAACAAACACCGTAATGATCTCTAGTCGGCCCAGTAGCATGCCGCACGACAGAATCCACTTGGCGGCGTCCGGCAACGACGCAAAGTTACCCGACGGCCCGATGGTCGCACCCAACCCCGGCCCGACGCCGGACACGGTGCTGGCCGCGCCGGTCAGGGCGGTCATCCAGTCCACGCCGAGCAGCGACAGCAGCAGCGCGATGACGCAGATGGTGATGGCGAAGAAGAACGAAAAGGTCAGGATCGAACGCACGATTTCTTCGTCGAGACGGTGGCCGTTGTACTTCTGCTTGATCACTGCGCGTGGATGAATCAATTGGTTAAGGTTGGCCTTGAGCAGGATGTAAGCCACCTGGAAACGGAAAATCTTGATCCCGCCAGCTGTCGAGCCGGAGCAACCGCCGACAAAGCCCAGGTAAAAGAACAGCATCAGCGAGAAATTGCCCCACAGGCTGTAATCCCCCAGCGCAAAACCGGTGGTCGTGACCACCGATGTCACGTTAAACGCCACATGCCGCAAGGCATCGATCCAATGCAGTTGGGTGGTCCACCAGTACCAGGTGCCGAGCACCAGCCAGGTCACCAGCAACATGCCGAGTAACCCCTGAACCTGCTGGTCCTTGATCAATGCCCGACGATTGCCGCGCAAGGTTGCTACGTACAGGGTGAAGGGCAGGCTGCCGAGAATCATGATGACAATCGCCACCCAGTGCACCGCCGGTTGCGACCATTTGGCCAGCGACTGGTCCGACGTGGAAAAGCCACCAGTCGAAATCGCGGACATCGCATGGTTGATCGCATCGAACAGGCTCATCCCGGCCCACCAGAGCGCCAGGCTACCGACAATGGTGATGCCGACGTACGCCGCCACGATCAAACGCGCCACCATGTGCGAACGGGGCATGACCTTTTCGGAACGGTCCGAGGATTCGGTCTGAAACAGGCGCATGCCACCGATACGCAGCAGCGGCAGAATCGCTACCGCCATGCCGATAAAGCCTATGCCACCGAGCCAGTGCAACAGCGAACGCCACATCAAAATGCCGGGGGACATGCTGTCCAGTCCGCTGAGTACCGTGGCACCGGTGGCGGTGATGCCGGACATGCTTTCAAAGATCGAGTCGGTGAAACTGACGTGCTGATTCAGTAAAAACGGCAGCGCGGCGAAGATGCAGACCACCAGCCAACTACTGACGGTCAACAGGTACATGTCCCGTGGACGCAGGTGGATGTGTTCGGGGCGACCAGGGATAACCATCGCCAGGCCTGCGACAAAGGTAATCATGCTCGACCACAGGAACGAGGGTAGCTCGTGGCTGCGGTCGAAAATCACCAGGGTCGCCATGGGCACGATCATGGCGACAGCCAGCGTGATCAGGAAGATGCCGATGATAAAACCAATGATCCGTAAGGTCGGCAACGCCATGAAGTCCGCTCGGGCTGTTGTGGGAGGGGCGCCATTCTACCCGCGGGGCAGGGCATGTAAACCGACGTCGCTTGCGCACTTGCAGATAGAATAGCCAAACATTTTTTCAGGAGGTGGCCGATGCAGGCTCTCGACGCTTTGCTCAACCGTGTTTCCGTTCCACGACTCATCGATCCGGCACCGACTGCAGCGCAGCGCGAAGTGCTGTTTGGCGCGGCCATGCGCGCGCCGGACCATGGCCATTTGCAGCCTTGGCGCTTTCTGACGGTCGAGGGCGCGGCGCGCGAGCAAATGGGCGAGCTGCTGGCCGAAGCGGCGAAGCTGCAAGACAGCGAGGTGTCGGAAGCGGCACTGGACAAGGCGCGCAACGGCCCGCTTCGTGCGCCATTGGTGGTGGTGGTGATTGCGCGGGTGCAGGATCACGTCAAATACCCGAAATCCGAACAACTGCTGGCAGCGGGCTGCGCGGCGCAGGGGATATTGCTGGCGGCGTATGCGCAGGGGATTGGCGCGGTGTGGCGCACCGGTGACTTGGCCTACTCGGCGCATGTGGCCAAAGGGCTGGAGTTGGCTGAAGGGGAAGAGGTGATTGCGTTCCTGTACCTCGGCACACCGCAGAAAGAACCGCGCGTGGCCGAGAAAGTCGACCTCGCCGAATTCGTCAGCGCCTGGCCCGCCAAGTCCTGAAGATTAAAAGCATCGCAGCCTCGTTTCACTCGACAGCTGCTACAGGGGCACACGGAACTCTGTAGCAGCTGTCGAGTGAAACGAGGCTGCGAGCTTTTTGCATGACCCCTGCACTTACGGTTGGACGACCGCCCCCGGCACCAACGGCAATTCCAGACTGGCCACAAACCCACCCTGYGGATGATTCGCCAGCACCAGGCTCCCGCCATGACGTTCCGCCGCGCGGCGCGCAATCGCCAGGCCCAAACCGTGCCCGGCCGCCGTTTGCCCCGGCGCTCGATAAAAGGGTTCACCCAACAGGTTCAAATGCTCGGCGTTTACGCCTGGCCCGTGATCACGCACGCTGACCACAATGCGCTCACCCTGGCGCACGGCCTGCATTTCGATCGACTGCCCGACCGGGTTAAAGCGCTGAGCGTTACGCAGCAGATTGTCGATGGCGCGCTCGATCATCGTCGGCCAGCCTTTGAGGTTCAGTTGCGGCTCTGCCTCAAGGCGCACGTTCTGCTCCGGCGAACCCAGTTGCGCGTCTTTTTGCAGGGTATTGAGCAGCGCATTGAGGTCGACCTCTTCGGCGCTGGCGTTGTCGGCATCGACCCGCGCCAAGACCAGGATTTCGCTGATCAACGCTTCCAGTCGGTCGCATTCGCGGGTCAGGCGTGGCCAGAGTTTTTCCCGCTCCTCGGGGTTGGCCCGTTCCGCCAATGCCAGTGCGATGCGCAGTCGGGCGAGTGGTGAGCGCAATTCATGCGACACATCGCGAAGCAATTGCCGCTGACTGCCGATCAAACTTTGCAGGCGTGAGCCCATGCGATTGAAATCGTTGGCCAGCACGCCGAACTCGTCGCGACGGTTGGCCAGTTTGACCAGGCTGTTCTGCTGATAAGTGGTTTGTCCCAGATCATGCACGGCACTGCGCAAACGGCTGAGCGGGCGGGTGATCGATAGCGTGACGAACAGGCTGAACAAGGTCAGCACCACCAATGCAATGCCCAACGCACTCAATGGCCACAGCAGGCTTTCGCGGTGCCATGAATCCAGTTCAGGGTGCGGGATGCGATAAATCAACAGGTAGGTGTCGCCGGTTTTTTCGCTGGTGTACTCCGCCGTCAAACGACGCCATGGCAGGCGTCGATCATCGTTGTTCTGCCGGGCTTCAAACGCCGCCGCGCGACGAGGGAAGGTGCCTCGCACCACCGGATCGCCGCTCTCGTTCAACACCTGAACGTCAATGTGATATTGACGTTTTCGCTGTTCCAGAATGTCCTGGGCGGCATCTTCACCTTGGGATTCGTAGGTTTGCGTCCACTGTTCGGCCAAGGTATTGAGGCCCGGATGGCGGCTGAGAATCCACGCGTCCTGGTTGAGCATGTGTCCAAGCAGAATGGACAGCCCTGCCACCAGAGCGATAGCCAGCCAGAAGCTGGCCAGAATACGCCAGAACAATGAACGCACAGGAAATCCTCAAGCTAACGCAAATCCCTGTGGGAGTGAGCCTGCTCGCGATAGCGGTGTGTCAGCCACAATAACTTTGGCTGATACACCGCTATCGCGAGCAGGCTCGCTCCCACAATTGAACTGAGTGGCATCAGACCCAGCGAGTTTGAGCCGCTGGGTCCGGGGGTTAGCGCATTATTGCGCTTTTTGCGGTTGTTGCGCTTTCCAGGCCTTGAACTCGGCCCATTCTGCGCGACGCTCAGCCTTTTTCTTCTGGATCTCGTCGAATTGCTTCTGTTGATCCGGTTTCAGCAGGGCACGCACGTCGGCCTCGGCTTTTTTGTGGTTGGCGGCCATTTCGTCTTTCATGGCTTTCTGGTCGGCTGGCGAGAGTTTCTCCAGGTACTTGTCGACCAGTTGCTTACGCTCGTGCATCTGTTCGCCCATGATCTTGCGGATCTGTTCGCGCTGTTCGCGGCTCAGGTCCAGCTGGCTGTACGGGCCCTTGCCGTGCATGCCGTGCATCTGACCGCCGTGGTGCGAGCCGTCCATCGGGCCGCTGCCTTCAGGCATGGCCATGGCAACGGTTGGCAGGGCGGCGGCGAACATCAGAGCGATTAGAGTCTTGCGCATGGTGAATCTCCTTGTCTCGTTCCCGGTACGTTCCGGATGAGTACAGATTACGCAGTTCAAGGTCAGCGGCGGTCAGCGGAGCGTAAAGCTTGGGTAAAGACGGTTGAGTACCAACCTGACTTCCAGCACCTCTTGGACTAACACACACACACACGTAGCAGCTGCCGAGCCCGCGAGGCTGCGTCCGGCGGCGAAGCCGTCGTGAACTCAGGCACTGCGATTTTCCAGATAAAACGCGTTCTCCGGGTTTACGACGGCTTTGCCGTCGAACGCAGCCTCGCCGGAGCTCGACAGCTGCTACAAGGGATCGTGTTTGATTCAGAGGCTGTAGTAGTAACCACGGCTGCGCAGGGCCACGATGCGCGGGCGACCGTCGGGGTGTGGGCCGATCTTTTTGCGCAGGTTGCTGACGTGCATGTCGAGGCTGCGGTCGTACAGGGTCAGCTTGCGGCCAAGGGCTATCTGCGCCAGTTCCTGTTTGTCCAGCGGCTCGCCGGGTTGCTTGAGCAGGGCTTCAAGCAAACGGCTTTCGGAGACGGTGAGAGTGAATTCCTGTTCATCGATACTGACCACGCCGCGCACCGGGCTGAAACACAAGTCGCCCAACTCCATCTGGCTGGACACCGTCGCTGGATGGCTGCGGCGCAACACGGCGCGCAGACGGGCTGTCAGTTCTCGAGGGTCGCAGGGTTTGGCAAGGTAATCGTCGGCGCCCAGTTCCAGGCCGAGGATGCGGTCCAGTGGCTCGCCGCGTGCCGACAGCATCAGCACCGGCAAATCCGGGTGATCGCTGCGCAATTGCTTGAGCAGTTCAAGGCCGCTGCCGTCCGGCAACATCACGTCCAGCACCACGGCGGCCGGGGAGGTTTCGGCCAGCGCGCGGCGGGCACTCTGGCCATCGTGGCAAGCACGGACCTGAAAACCTTCCTGGCTCAACCAACTGCTCAGGAGCTCGCACAGCTCCTGGTCATCATCAATTAGTAACAGCTCGCTCATGAATCACTCAATTTAGCCATTGCCGGCGTTTTCTGGTGGCACCACTGGCGAAGATACCGCACAGCAGGGCCGATAGCGCAACTCCTGCGCCAACGACAAACCACTGCTGCTGATCGGTCAGCAGGCGCGGCAGCGAGCTGCTGGCTTGCGTTTCCTTGATATGCAGCTTGAGGCGCAGATTCTCTTGGCGCAACCGGCTCAGTTGAGCGCTTTCGCGTTCGCCATCGGCATTTTGCAAATGTTTGTTCAGTTCTTCTCGTTGCTGTTCGCTTACCTTCAAGCGCTGCTGCAACTCGGTAATCTGGCTGCCGGCGCTTAGAGACAGCGACTTCGCATTACCGCCCTCGGCATTATCTTCACCGTGAGCCGGGGCCACCATCGACAACGTCACCAACAACAGACACAACGGACCCTTGCGCATCGCGACTCCTGATTCCAATCGAGTGATTGGGCAGGTTGTCGGCAGGCAAACGAGAATAATGAGCGATTGAGAGCGCGATGAACCGACAAGGTTCACCGCGCAGGGGGCATTTGTGGGGGAAAGTTACGGCAGGACTTGTTTGAACGGCTTGACCAAAACGTTGGCGTAGACGCCTGCTGCGATGTACGGATCAGCGTCGGCCCAGGCTTGTGCGGCGCTCAGGGAATCGAATTCGGCGACGATCAGGCTGCCGGTGAAACCCGCGGCACCCGGATCATTGCTGTCGACTGCCGGGTGTGGGCCGGCCAATACGATGCGACCTTCGCCCTTGAGCACTTGCAGGCGCTCAAGGTGGGCAGGGCGCGCGGCCAGTCGGGCTTCCAGGGAGTTGGCGACGTCTGTAGCAATGATTGCGTAAAGCATGTCAGTCCTCGGTTTTTGGCGTAGTGGTATCGGCGTCGTGCAGGTGGCGGGACAGGTAAATGCCCTGGCCGACCAGGAACAGCAGCGTCATGCCCAGGCTGCCGAAGACTTTGAAGTCGACCCAGTAGTCCTGATAGGTGAACGCGACGAACAGGTTGGCGGCACCGCAAAACAGGAAAAACGCGATCCAGGCGATGTTCAGGCGCGTCCAGACTGGCTCCGGCAAGGTCAGCGCGTGGCCCATGATGCGCTTGATCAACAGGCTRTCACCGATGAAATGGCTGCCGATGAATGCCAGGGCAAACAACCAGTTCACCACTGGCGCTTTCCACTTGAGGAAGGTTTCGCTGTGGAACGCCAGGGTCAGGCTACCGAAGACCAGGCAGGCAATGAGCGTCAGCCACTGGCTTTTCTCCAGCTTGCGCTGCTTGATGAACAGCGTGCCGTACACCACCAGGGAGCTGATGATCAGCATCGCGGTGGCGCTGTAGATTCCGCCTACAGTTACCTCGTGACCGGCGATGTCAACGACCCGTGGATCGAGTTTGAAGACGATGAAAAACAGCAGAAGCGGGATGAAATCGATGAATTGTTTCACAGTGGCAGCCAGAAGCAGGATGTGGCGGCATAATAACAAACATATGGGCGCGCGATAGCGCCAGCTGATTTGAGGTAACAAAGTCCTGTGAATGTTGATTTGCACTGCCATAGCACGGCCTCCGATGGCGCCCTGGCGCCTGCGGTACTGGTTGCGCGTGCGTTCGAGAAAGGCGTGCGAGTCCTGGCCTTGACCGATCACGACACCCTTGAGGGCCTCGATGAGGCCCGCACAGCCGCGAACGCGCTGGGGATGCAACTGGTCAATGGCGTCGAATTGTCCTGCACCTGGGGCGGCGCGACCATTCATGTATTGGGTTACGGGTTTGATGTGACGGCGCCGCCGTTGGTCGAGGCGATTGCCAAACTGCACGATGGCCGTTGGCTACGGTCCGAAGAAATAAGCCGCAAGCTGGCATTGAAGGGCATGCCGGGCGCGCTGGACGGTGCCCGGGCCATGCAACAGGAGCTGGGCGACAGCGGCAACGCGCCGGCGCGCCCGCACTTTGCCGACTGGATGGTGCGTGAAGGGTATGTAAAGGACCGCGCTGAAGCGTTCCGCAAATGGTTGGGCGCCGGCAAACTGGGCGACGTCAAGCAACATTGGCCGACCCTGGAGGAGACCGTTGAAACCTTGCGTGCCGCGAAAGCCTGGGTCAGCCTGGCGCATCCATGGCACTACGATTTCACTCGCAGTAAGCGACGTCGCTTGATTTCTGACTATATTCAAGCCGGGGGCCACGCGATTGAAGTGGTCAATGGCCATCAGCCCGCCGAACAAGTGGGCAGCCTGGCGATTCTTGCTCGTGAGTTCGGTCTGCTGGTCAGTGCCGGCAGTGATTTTCATGGCCCTGGAGGCTGGTCCGAGATAGGCGAATATCGCCCGGTCCCGGAGGATCTGCCACCACTGTGGTGTCGATTCAAACATGACCCAATTATTGCCGCCGTCTGAACAGGTAGAGAATGTGAGTCAATTTTTCCAGATTCATCCGGAAAACCCACAAGCACGCCTGATCAAACAGGCTGTCGAGATCATTCGCAGCGGCGGGGTGGTGGTTTATCCCACAGACTCGTCCTATGCCGTTGGTTGCCAGATTGGCGACAAGAATGCCGTGGATCGCGTGCGCCGCTTGCGCGGGCTGGATGACAAACACAACTTCACGCTGATTTGCAGCGACCTGTCGCAGTTGGGGCTGTTTGCCAAGATCGATACCGGCACGTTCCGCTTGCTCAAGGCGCACCTGCCGGGGCCGTACACCTTCATTCTCAACGCCACACGCGAAGTCCCGCGCCTGTTGCTGCACCCGAAAAAACGCACCATTGGCCTGCGTGTTCCGAGCCATCCGATTGCCCTGGCGCTTCTGGAGCAGTTGGGTGAGCCGCTGATGAGCGTGACCCTGATCATGCCCGGCGATATCGACCCGCTGACCGACCCATACGAAATGCGTCAATTGCTTGAACATCAGGTCGACCTGATCATTGACGGCGGTTTCGGCGGGATAAAGGCGTCCACCGTGATCAATCTCGCCGACGGTGAGCCGGAAGTGATCCGTGTCGGTTGCGGCGACCCTTCGCCGTTCATGGCCGAGGCGTAGATGTCTGCAGTAGAACCCGTTGTCGACAGTCAGGCCGGAGCCCAGCAAGAGCTGCCCTTCGCGATGGTGTATGGCCAGGCGGTCCTGGAAATGCCGCTGGACCTGTACATCCCGCCGGACGCACTGGAGGTGTTTCTCGAAGCTTTCGAAGGCCCGCTCGACCTGTTGCTGTACCTGATCCGCAAACAGAACATCAACATCCTCGACATCCCTGTGGCGGAAATCACTCGTCAGTACATGGGCTATGTCGAGTTGATGCAGTCGGTGCGCCTGGAGCTGGCCGCCGAGTACCTGGTGATGGCCGCGATGCTGGCCGAGATCAAGTCGCGGATGCTGTTACCGCGTGCCGAAGCCATCGAAGCCGAAGAAGATGACCCCCGCGCCGAGCTGATCCGCCGCTTGCAGGAATACGAGCGCTTCAAGGCGGCCGCCGAAGGCATTGATGGTTTGAGCCGCGTCGGACGTGACGTGGTGGTGCCCAAGCTGGATGCTCCGGAAGCCCGGGCGCGCAAGCTGTTGCCGGACGTGCGTCTGTCGGAGTTGCTGTTGTCCATGGCTGAGGTCCTGCGCCGTGGCGACATGTTCGAAAGTCACCAGGTCAGCCGCGAGGCGCTGTCCACCCGTGAGCGCATGAGCGATGTGCTGGAACGGCTCAAGGGCGGTGGTTTCGTGCCCTTTGTCGAGCTGTTCACCGCTGAAGAAGGACGACTCGGGGTGGTGGTGACCTTTATGGCGATCCTCGAACTGGTCAAGGAATCCTTGGTCGAGCTGGTGCAGAATGAGCCGTTCGCAGCGATCCACGTGCGGGCCCGAGCCGAATAACGAGTTGAATCATGAACCTGACTGAACCCCGCGAGCTGGCTCCACTGCTTGAAGCCTTTCTGTTGGCCTCGGGAAAACCGCAAACGCTTGAACGCCTGTTCGAACTGTTCGAAGAAGGCGAACGGCCGGAGCCGCCGGTCTTCAAGAAAGCGCTGACGATATTGGCCAAGTCCTGTGACGGCCGCGCCTTCGAGCTGAAGGAAGTCGCTTCCGGCTACCGCCTGCAAATCCGCGAAAAGTTCTCGCCGTGGGTCGGGCGTTTGTGGGAAGAGCGGCCGCAGCGCTATTCCCGCGCCATGCTCGAAACCATTGCGTTGATCGCCTATCGCCAGCCGATCACCCGGGGCGAGATCGAGGATGTGCGCGGCGTTGCGGTCAACAGTCAGATCGTCAAGACGCTGATGGAGCGTGAGTGGATCCGCATCGTGGGCTACCGCGATGTGCCCGGCAAACCGGCGATGTTCGCGACCACCAAGGCATTTCTCGATCACTTCAACCTGAAAAACCTCGACGATCTTCCACCGCTGGCCGCACTGCGAGAGCTGGAGCCGGACCCGGTGCTCGATTTTGACGACGCCCCCGTGCCGGCCAGCCTGCAGGAACTGGCGGACGCCAGCGCCGAGCCGGAAGAGCCGAAGGAAGAAACCAGTTTCCACACGTTGTTGCTGGAGCTGGACACTATGGAAGAGGGGCTCAAGACTGATTTCGATGATTTGTTGCGCGATGGTGAGATGACCGCGGTTGAGCCGGAAATCGACAGCGAACTTCAGGCCGAGCCCGAAGCCATAGGCGAACAAGAGCCGGAACCAGAGCTTGAAGACGACGTGCTAGGCGTCGCCGAAGCGCGCGAAAAACTCCTGGCCGCCGTCGCAGCCCTAGATCAGCGGAAGCCCGAGCCTGAGCCTGAGTTGAGCGACGAAGAGGCCGAAGCCCGTGCCCTCGCCGAAGCCATCGAAGCCGAACGCCGCGAGTTCGACGACTGATCCCACTTTTGTGAACGCTGAAATCCCTTGTGGGGGCGGGCTTGCTCGCGAAAGCGGTGTGTCCGGCGAAATTGATGTCGACTGACACGGCATCTTCGCGAGCAAGCCCGCTCCCACAGGGTTGTGTGCCCCTCCATCGCGATCACCGGTCGGCGGAAAATCAGGTAACCCTGCGTTCATCAGCTAGTCTCTGATGCGAAATCGCCCGCATGAGCGTATGATTCGCGACCCTTTGGCGATCCCTTCGCCCTAGCGCACAGTTTTACATCGCTTCAGGACGCTCAATTCAGGGCAGCCTGAACAGACCACACCGGGAGGTGCCCAGATGAGTATCAACGACCAGAAAGACGACCAGGAAATCGGCCCAGCAGGCGAAAAACTGCAGAAAGTCCTCGCCCGTATCGGCGTCGGCTCGCGCCGTGACGTAGAAGCCTGGATCAGCCATGGCCGCATCAAGGTCAATGGCAAAGATGCCACGCTCGGTCAGCGTGTCGACATGCACGACGCCATCACCATCGATGGCAAGGTGATCAAGCGCGAAGAAGCCGCCGAGTCGGTACGCCGCGTAATCATGTACAACAAGCCCGACGGTGAAATCTGCACCCGTGTCGACCCGGAAGGCCGTCCGACCGTGTTCGACAAGATGCCGCGCCCGAAAGAAGGTCGCTGGATCAACATCGGTCGTCTGGACATCAACACCACCGGTCTGCTGATGTTCACCACCGACGGTGAACTGGCCAACCGCCTGATGCACCCTTCCTACGAAATGGACCGTGAATACGCGGTACGTGTACGTGGCGAAGTCGATGACGAAATGATCGAACGTCTGAAAGCAGGCGTCGTCCTCGAAGACGGCCCGGCCAAGTTCACCGACATCAAGCAGGCACCCGGCGGCGAAGGTTTCAACCACTGGTATCACTGCGTGGTGATGGAAGGTCGTAACCGCGAAGTGCGTCGCCTGTGGGAATCCCAGGGCTTGGTGGTCAGCCGTCTGAAGCGCGTGCGTTTCGGTCCGGTGTTCCTCAACTCCGACCTGCCGATGGGTCGCTGGCGCGAAATGAGCCAGTACGAAGTCGACATTCTGAGTGCTGAAGTTGGCCTGACGCCGGTAGCGATGCCGCAGATGAATGCCAAGAGCAAAGACAAGCTTGATCGCATGCAGCGTAAATCGTCGCGTCCGATGGGCAAGACCGAGCGCGTGCGCACGTTGCGTCCAGCAGCCGGCGGCCAGCCAACTGTTGCTCCGCGTGACACCCGTGAACCGCACATCGAAGGCGAGCGTCCAGCCCGCAAGCCAGCGCCACGTGCTGATGGCGAGCGCGGTCCACGCACGCCACGCCCAGCCAATGGTCGCACCGAGCGCGGTGAAGGCCGTGGTGCGCCAAGCGGCGGTCGTAGCGATCGCGGTGCTCCAGCGGGTCGTGGTGAGTCGGGTCGCGGTACGCCAGTGGCAGACCGTCCTGCCGACACCAAGCGCCCGGCCAAGCCAGCGCCGAAGAAACGCCCAGGCATCGTACTGGTCGACAAGGACGCGCCATCGGGCAAGCGCCGCGGCGCGCCAGCCGGTTCGGGCCAGCGTCCGGGCTTCGGTCGTCGCAAGCCGGAGTAAGGCAGCGGTAAGCTTCGAACTGCGAGCGAAAAGTAAAAAACGCCAACCTTCGGGTTGGCGTTTTTTTTTGAGTAGACCCTATCAAAAGCGCGCGGTGAAACAGGGGCGCTACTGTCTCCACAAGTGGGGCATTACACCCACCCAACCGGGCGTTTACCACCTAAATTGAGGAATTTTCCCCGCTCACCCTTTCTCTCCCTCGAAACACTCAGAAACAGACTGTTAATTAATTTGTACTTTTTCTTCGCCCTATTGCAATGGCTCATTAGTTGCACCCCCTCTGGTACCCGCGACATCGGTCTTCCCGAACATCATGGAGACGCCGGGGCTTACCAGATTCGGTATGACGCCAGGGGTGAAAAATGAAACGCGCGACACCACCATGCAGCTCCATTGCCTCTGCAGCTCCATTGCCTCTTATGAGGAGCTTCTTATGAGTTCGATGATCAAGATTGGCATCGTTGACGATCACCCGCTGTTAAGAGATGGGGTCACGATGGCGTTGAAGAAAATAGCTGACTTTCAGGTGATCGGGCAGGGCGAGTCTGCCGATGATGCCCTGGAAATTGCCGCTCGTTTTGCTCCGAATGTATTGCTCATGGATGTAAACATGCCGGGCGATAGCTTTGCTGCCGTGCGAGCGATCTCAGCTTCTTCGCCAGTAGTTAAAATTTTGATGCTGACGGTATCTGAGTCCATCGAGGACGCCTGTTCCGCCCTCGAAGCGGGCGCGCAGGGATATGCGTTGAAAGGCATAAGCGGTCGTGAGCTTGTACAAGCCATCAGAAATATTGCCGGTGGTGAAACCTTCATTACACCTAAGCTTGCCAGCAAGCTGTTAGGCAATTTCAGAAAGCACGCGGGTGATAAGCAAAAGGTCGAGCTGACCCATCGCGAAGAACAAGTTATCCGGGAGGTATCGAAGGGCCTGACTAACCGCGAGGTTGCTATCAAGCTCGAGCTTTGCGAGAAGACAATCAAGCACTACATGACAAATGTCATGTACAAGCTACGCGTTCGTAACCGGACGCAGGCAGTCGCAGCAGTGAGACGGCATTGGGAGAGTGACCATATCCCTCACTTATATGGTGCTCTTAAACGCCGCGACATGAATGACAACGGTAAGCCAAATAACGAGGCGTAAGCGCTGGCGGTTACTTGAGCGCAACGATCATTTGGCACGGGTAATCAGATTTTGAACTGCGCCTTGGCTTTGGTTCCGGCATGGGGCGCCGATTCAATGAGGAATATTCCGCCGAGGGATTCGACACGATAGCGCATGCCGACTAGGCCCAGATGAGTTCTACCTCGACCTGGCACGCTCGGTTTCTCGGTTGAAATACCCACTCCCGCATCCTCGATTTGCACTTCCAGTAGCCCTTCGAAGTAAGAGGCGCTGAGTTTTTGGCCTTTTCCTCCGGCGTGAATATAGGCATTGTTCAATGCTTCCTGGGCGAAGCGGTAAATACAAATTTTATGCGCTATCGGTACATCGTTTGGAAGCGTATCAAGCTCCATATCGACTCGCGTCTCGGTTCGCTCTTCGTGCCGCTGAGCAAGCAATACCAGCGCATCGTGCAGGGTCAGATCATTGACTTCCGGAAGTGCCA
>NZ_JBFULH010000036.1:0-22656 GCF_056400445.1 Pseudomonas sp. P5_B2
GCAACACTGAGTGACCACCACCTTGCGCCTTTAAACCGGGCTCAAGGTGGTGCCCTTACCCCGACAGTGTTAATAGGTCTCCACAGGGCTTAAGCGCTAAGCAGTCATTGATCTCTGAGATCTGCTGCCAATTAGTCATGAACTGAATGGCTTAGCCTGATATTTATTCACAACGCCTAAAACCTAAAAAAACGACAGGGCTAAACTCCGTATCGTTTTATAGGCGCACTATTGCTATCAATACTTATTGATTGCAGAAGCTAAACAACATTCAAGGATTAATAATCTTCGAATAGGCTTTCGCCAATGCAATCAAAACAACTTTGTCCTGCGCGTCGATTGCACCATCCCCGTTGACATCAGGTGTGTTGCCCATGGCAAAGGTGATGCCGCCATCATTCGACACAGCTTCGCGGGTGGTCGAGTCCAGCAGAGAGTAGGTGGGCGCACGATTTTCAGGATCATAGCTTTCTTTCTTTAACGCGAACTGCATCGACACCCTAACTTCTTTTGGACTAACGACAGACGGTGCCAATAGTTGCAGGAATACACCGCGCTGATTGTATTTCGACATTTATTAAATCCTTTTAATATGATTAATACGACAACTTCGTGTGAAGCGAAGAATACTGAAATCAGATAAAAGTGCTACGCGCTTTATGTTTCGCATGATGACAAAACTTAAAACTGTCAGGTGCTGAACGGCACTGGTCGATTGCGCAAAACCCGGATACTGTATGTACATACAGCTAAAGGAATTTGTCGATGACTACGCCCTTGCCACCTCGCGGACGCGGTACCGCGACTAATCCGCACAACCGCTTCGCGCCGAATCGTTCGGTGGTCGAGGATGATGGCTGGTATCAGGAAGCGCCGGTCACCCAAGGGACCGAGGTGCGTATCGAAACGGCAAAAACCATCATCACCCGCAACAACTCCCCGGACTTGCCCTTCGATCGCTCGATCAATCCCTATCGCGGCTGCGAGCACGGTTGCATCTACTGCTATGCACGACCCAGTCACGCCTATTGGGACATGTCGCCGGGGCTGGATTTCGAAACCAGGCTGATCGCCAAGACCAACGCCGCCGATGTGCTGGAAGAACAGCTGAGCAAACGCGGTTATCAATGCGCGCCGATCAACCTGGGTTCCAACACCGATCCCTATCAACCCATTGAGCGCGAGCACAAAATCACCCGAAAAACCCTCGAAGTACTGCTGCGTTACCGTCATCCGGTGACCATCATCACCAAAGGCTCGCTGATTCTTCGTGATCTGGACTTGCTGGCCGAACTCGCCGAGCAGCGCCTTGTGGCGGTGATGATCAGCCTCACCACCCTGGACGACGAACTCAAACGCATCCTCGAACCACGTGCCGCAGCACCCAAGGCCCGGTTACGCGCGATCCGCGTAATGCGTGAGGCCGGTATCCCGGTTGGCGTGTTGTGCTCGCCGATGATTCCGATGATCAACGACAGCGAACTCGAAAGCCTGCTGATGGAGGCTCATGCGGCCGGCGCGCAAAGTGCAGCGTACATGATGTTGCGCTTGCCACTGGAGGTGGCGCCGCTGTTCGAAGAATGGCTGGCCGCCCACTATCCTCAGCGAGCCGCTCATGTGCTGAGCCTCATCCGCCAGAGCCGTGGCGGTGAGCTGTATGACAGCCGGTTTGGCGCCCGGATGCGCGGCGAAGGCCCCTTTGCCGACTTGCTGGCGCAACGTTTTGCCAAAGCCATCAAACGCCTGGGGCTTAATCGTCGCGAAGGTTTTGATCTGGACTGCGAAGCCTTCTGTCCGCCGGGTCGCCAAATGTCGTTGATTTGAGGAAAATTAGCTTATGGTTGAGGAGTAACAAACGCATGGTATCTTCAGGCTGGTCACGTTTTTTGTGAGCTGGAACACACGTTCTAGAGCGTTTCATTCAGTTTGAGTTAAGTTTCGCCCGCTACCTTGTTCATCGAGTGACTGACGGGTCGAGTTTGCGACCTGGATGTTTTTTAAACAGCCACTGGCTTCACTTCGGACAAAACGGGAAACTTCCCTGACTCCGCCAATGAGGATGAATTCATGAGTGACAAGGATAAACAGCCATCAGCTGCGTCGGCGCAAGCACTCCCCGAAGCGGAAACCGCAGATGCAGCGCTGAAGCATATTGTTGACGGCTTTTTGCATTTTCATCACGAGGTCTTTCCACAGCAGGAAGAGCTCTTCAAAAAACTCGCCACGGCCCAAAGCCCCAGAGCGATGTTCATCGCCTGCGCCGATTCGCGCATCGTTCCTGAACTGATCACCCAAAGCGCTCCTGGCGATCTGTTCGTAACCCGTAACGTCGGCAACGTTGTACCGCCTTACGGGCAAATGAACGGCGGTGTTTCCACCGCGATCGAATATGCGGTACTGGCCMTCGGCGTACAGCACATCATCATATGCGGGCACTCCGACTGTGGTGCGATGCGTGCGGTGCTGAACCCGCAAAGCCTGGAAAAAATGCCCACGGTCAAAGCCTGGTTGCGTCACGCCGAAGTGGCAAAAACCATGGTCCAGGAAAACTGCCATTGCGCTGACGAAAACGAAAGCATGCACATCCTCACCGAGGAGAATGTGATCGCTCAGCTACAGCATTTACGCACGCATCCATCGGTCGCCTCACGCATGGCCAACGGTCATCTGTTTATCCATGGCTGGGTTTACAGCATCGAAACCAGCGAAATCAAAGCTTACGACGCGGATCAGGGTTGTTTCCTGCCGCTCGATGGCAGCCATCCGATTCCGGTGGCAACGCCCAAAGCGCGTTTCTAAAACTCCTAAATCCCCCGCGTGGTTTTGCCGAGGCTACTGATTCAGTAGCCCGGCTTCGCCATGCCTGAAAAAACGTCGGGAGCGTCAACATGCGTGCTGCGCAACTTAAAGCTGTTTTGCCACGGGAGCTACTGGCTTCGGTGGTCGTGTTTCTGGTCGCCCTGCCCTTGTGCATGGGCATCGCTATCGCTTCGGGGCTGCCGCCGGCCAAGGGTTTGATCACCGGGATCATCGGCGGTCTGGTCGTGGGTTGGCTTGCCGGCTCGCCCTTACAAGTCAGTGGTCCTGCGGCGGGCCTGGCGGTTCTGGTGTTCGAATTGGTGCGCCAGCATGGCGTCGCAATGCTCGGGCCCATCCTGCTGCTGGCGGGGTTTCTGCAATTGGTCGCCGGGCGATTGAAACTGGGTTGCTGGTTTCGGGTCACGGCGCCAGCGGTGGTGTATGGCATGCTCGCCGGGATTGGCGTGCTTATCGTGCTGTCGCAGGTGCATGTGATGCTCGACGGGGTACCCAGGCCTTCCGGGCTGGATAACCTGGCCGCCTTTCCAGCCGCGGTGATGCAAGCCCTGCCGTCCTTGGGCTGGCAAGCCGGGTTGCTCGGGCTGTCGACGATGGCGGTGATGTGGCTGTGGGAAAAATTGCGGCCTCATTCGTTGCGGTTTGTTCCGGGAGCGCTTCTGGGCGTCGGTCTGGCAACAGTCGCCAGCCTGATCCTTGCCTTGCAGGTCAAACGCGTGGAAGTCCCTGCCAACCTTGCCGAGGCCATCGATTGGCTGAAACCCGCTGACTTGCTCAATTTGGCGGACCCGACTTTGCTGGTCGCCGCATTCGCCGTGGCGTTTATCGCCAGCGCCGAAACCCTGCTATCGGCCGCCGCAGTGGACCGCATGCACAGCGGCCAGCGTTCCGACTTCGACCGGGAGTTATCGGCGCAAGGTGTGGGCAACATGCTTTGCGGTCTCTTGGGCGCGTTGCCGATGACCGGCGTGATCGTACGCAGTTCGGCCAATGTCCAGGCCGGCGCCACCACGCGACTGTCGACCATCTTTCACGGCCTGTGGCTGCTGGCGTTCGTGTTGTTGCTGTCGAGTGTGTTGCAAAGCATTCCGGTAGCGAGCCTTGCTGGTGTGCTGGTTTACACCGGGTTCAAACTGGTCGATCTCAAGGTCTTTCGCGGGTTGGGCCGCTATGGCCGCATGCCGATGTTCACTTACGCGGCGACTGCGCTGGCGATCATCTTCACTGACCTGCTCACGGGTGTGTTGATTGGCTTCGGCTTGACCCTGGCCAAACTGGCCTGGAAGGCTTCACGCCTGAAAATCAGCCTGATCGACCTGCCGGCGGAGGGCGAAATGGAGTTGCGGCTGACAGGCGCAGCGACCTTTCTCAAGGTGCCGGCGCTGACTCAGGTACTGGGCACTATTCCCGCCGGTGCGACGGTGCATGTGCCGCTCAACAACTTGAATTACATCGATCACTCGTGTCTTGAGTTGCTTGAGGAATGGGGCCGGGCGAATGCGGCCAAGGGTTCGATACTACTGATTGAAGCGCGGGGGTTGAAGCGCAGGTTGGAGGGACGGTTGAGGACGACCACCGGAATTGGTTCGGCTGTATAGGAAACAGTGTGGGAGCGAGCCTGCTCGCGAAGGCGGTGCATCAGTCGACATCAACGTTGAATGACACACCGCTATCGCGAGCAGGCTCGCTCCCACAGGGCAGTGTTGGCTCTAAAGGATCAAGCCGCCGGCTGATCCAGTTCCAGGCCTACGCCCAAGCGACGCGACATGCACGGCCAGCGCTTCCAAGCGGCACCGGTATCCGGGCTATTGAGCTTCTCGCGGTAGGCTTCCACCGATTCCAGCGCAAAACTCTCTTCGTTGAGCAGCTCGTCGATGGCGTGATGCACCGCTTCGTCCAGTTGGTTGGCAAATTCCTCACCGATCAATTGGTGAGCAATCAAGTTGGCGACCGTCATGTCCAAGGGGATCAGTGGCTGGCCGAAATGCTTGATGTACAGGTCGTTGACCTCTTCGACAAACCGGTGTGCCAGATAGGCTTCGTCCAGCAGGCTGTCCAGGCCGACATGCCCGGCCATGATTGCCGGAGGCTGGATGAAATACTGCTCGGCGATTTTCAGCACCGGTTTGATCTGTGATTCGATTCCCGCTTCCCTGGCAACTTCATTGGCTGCGTCCAGCAGATCGGGAACCTCCTCGATGTAGGCAGAAACAAAACGCGTCAGCACGCCATTGGCATCGGCCTCAGGCAATTGGATAGCAGGGTGAAGGTGAGGCAATTTGGTCTGCAGCTGACGTGTCAGCAGGCCAGTCTCTTTCTCGTGTTGTTGGGCTGTTTGGATCTGCTCGCGCAATGCGGCGGTGTTCATGAATACTCCAGTAAACAACGGCAATGAAATAGGGAAGACATAACTTAGCTGCCTTATGAAAAATGCTAAGACGCATTTGTCATAATTGTTTCATCCTTGAGACCCCTCCGTTATATCTGTTTGCCACCACTCGTCTGCATCCTTCTCCATTCCTGCCCTTGAACGCAAGTCCCAGCTGTTTCAGATCATTTACGCCGTCACATTGCGAGGTGGCAGGTGCTGTCTATACTCGGGTTGGAAATGGAGTTAGCTGATGACGCCCGACTGCACACGCAGCAAGGCTCGGCGATTCAAGTTCGTAGTCTGAAAAAGCCGCTCCCTTGCCGCAGGTGAAAGCCGGYGGGATAACAAGAACGATAAGGGGAACCCGCAATGATGCGACATCCACACGTCTGGATGGGCCTCCTGTTGTGGTCGATTTTCAGTCAGGCGCAAGCGGCCTGGACTGTGAATATGGCGCCGGGAGCGACTGAAATCAGTCACGCAGTATTTGACCTGCACATGACCATTTTCTGGATTTGTGTAGTGATCGGAATCATCGTCTTCGGCGCCATGTTCTGGTCGATGATTCTGCACCGCCGCTCTACCGGGCAGGTGGCCGCAAAATTTCATGAAAGCACCACCGTTGAAATCCTCTGGACCATCGTGCCCTTCCTGATCCTGGTGGCCATGGCGGTTCCTGCGACTGCAACCCTGATCAAGATGTACGACGCCAGTGAGCCGGATATCGACATCCAGGTCACGGGCTATCAGTGGAAGTGGCACTACAAATACCTGGGCCAGGACGTTGAGTTCTTCAGCAACCTGACCACCCCCGCTGACCAGATCCACAATAAGGAAACCAAGGGCGAGCACTATTTGCTCGAGGTCGACAAGCCGCTGGTGCTGCCGATCGGCGCGAAGGTGCGCTTTCTGGTGACCTCCGCCGACGTCATCCACTCCTGGTGGGTCCCGGCCTTCGCGGTCAAGCGCGATGCGATCCCGGGGTTCGTCAACGAAGCCTGGACCCGCGTCGACAAGCCGGGCACCTACCGCGGCCAGTGCGCCGAGTTGTGCGGCAAGGACCACGGTTTCATGCCGATTGTGGTCGAGGTCAAGGAAAAGGCCGATTACGAAAAATGGCTCGCCGAACGCAAGGCTGAAGCCCTGCAACTCAAAGAGCTGACCAGCAAGGAATGGACCCTCGACGAGCTCAAGGAGCGCGGCGACAAGGTCTACCACACCACTTGCGTCGCCTGTCACCAGGCCGAAGGTCAGGGTTTGCCGCCGATGTTCCCGGCACTCAAGGGCTCGAAAATCGCTACCGGACCAATCAAGGATCACCTGAGCATTGTCTTCCACGGCAAGCCTGGCACCGCCATGGCGGCGTTCGGCAAGCAGCTGTCGGAAGTCGATATCGCGGCGGTCGTGACCTACGAACGTAACGCCTGGGGCAACAACAAGGGCGACATGGTCACTCCGAAAGAAGTGCTGGAGCTGAAACAGGCGGAAAGCAAATGACCCGGTCTATTGCGCACCCAAGGAACCGGTCGGGGTTACGCACCCCGGCTTGCCCAGCCCATCTGTTTGCAGGAGACAGAACATGACTGCTGTAGTCGATGAACATGTTCATACCGCCACCGACCACGCCCACGGCCCCGCCAAAGGCCTGATGCGCTGGGTGCTGACCACCAACCACAAAGACATCGGCACGCTGTACCTGTGGTTTGCGTTCTCCATGTTCTTGCTGGGGGGTTCGTTCGCGATGGTGATTCGCGCCGAGCTGTTCCAGCCGGGGCTGCAAATCGTCCAGCCGGAATTCTTCAACCAGATGACCACCATGCACGGTCTGGTGATGGTGTTCGGTGCGGTGATGCCGGCCTTCGTCGGCCTCGCCAACTGGATGATCCCRTTGATGATCGGCGCGCCGGACATGGCATTGCCACGGATGAATAACTTCAGCTTCTGGCTGCTGCCGGCGGCGTTCCTCCTGTTAGTGTCGACCCTGTTTTCCCCCGGTGGTGGTCCGAACTTCGGCTGGACGTTCTACGCCCCGCTGTCGACGACCTACGCACCGGAAAGCGTGACGTTCTTCATCTTCGCCATCCACTTGATGGGGATCAGTTCGATCATGGGCGCGATCAACGTGATCGCGACCATTCTCAACCTGCGCGCCCCCGGCATGACGTTGATGAAAATGCCGCTGTTCGTCTGGACCTGGTTGATTACCGCGTTCCTGCTGATCGCGGTGATGCCGGTACTGGCCGGATGCGTGACGATGATGCTGATGGACATCCACTTCGGTACCAGTTTCTTCAGTGCCGCCGGTGGCGGTGACCCGGTGTTGTTCCAGCACGTGTTCTGGTTCTTCGGTCACCCCGAGGTGTACATCATGATCCTGCCGGCCTTCGGTGCCGTCAGCTCGATCATTCCGGCCTTCTCGCGCAAGCCATTGTTCGGCTACACCTCGATGGTCTACGCCACGGCGAGTATTGCGTTCCTGTCGTTCATCGTCTGGGCGCACCACATGTTCGTGGTCGGCATTCCGTTGGTGGGCGAGTTGTTCTTCATGTATGCGACGTTGCTGATCGCCGTACCCACCGGGGTCAAGGTGTTCAACTGGGCCAGCACCATGTGGCAAGGCTCGCTGACCTTCGAGACGCCGATGCTGTTTGCGGTGGCGTTCGTGATCCTGTTCTCCATTGGTGGCTTCTCCGGGTTGATGCTGGCCATCGCACCGGCGGACTTCCAGTACCAGGACACCTACTTTGTGGTCGCACACTTCCACTATGTACTGGTACCGGGGGCGATTTTCGGGATCTTCGCCTCGGCCTACTACTGGCTGCCGAAATGGACCGGTCACATGTACGACGAAACCCTTGGCAAACTGCACTTCTGGCTCTCGTTCATCGGCATGAACATGGCGTTCTTCCCGATGCACTTCGTGGGCCTGGCCGGCATGCCACGGCGGATTCCGGACTACAACCTGCAATTCGCCGACTTCAACATGGTCTCGTCGATTGGCGCGTTCATGTTCGGTGCCACGCAGCTCTTCTTCCTGTTCATCGTGATCAAGACCATTCGCGGCGGCCCGCCAGCACCGGCCAAACCGTGGGATGGGGCTGAAGGGCTGGAGTGGAGCGTTCCGTCACCGGCGCCGTATCACACCTTCACCACGCCACCGGAAGTGAAATGAACCCCCTGACCTTTGTAGGAGTGAGCCTGCTCGCGATGCAGGCGGCGCGGTGTGCCAGATACACCGCTATCGCGAGCAGGCTCGCTCCCACAGGGTTAATGGTGGAGGTTGGAAATCATGGCTGACTCGATTTCGATGAAAAAACTGGTCACCCGCCTGCTGTTGGTAGTGGTGGCCATGTTTGTCTTCGGGTTTGCCCTGGTGCCGATCTACGACGTGATGTGCAAGGCGTTCGGTATCAACGGCAAAACCGCCGGACAATACGTGGGCGAACAAACCGTCGATACCTCGCGACAGGTTCGCGTGCAGTTTCTCTCGACCAACTCGGCGGACATGTCCTGGGATTTCTACCCCAAGAGCGACGAATTGACGGCCAATCCTGGCGCCGTGAACGAGATGATTTTTATCGCGCACAACCCGACCGACAAGCCGATGAGCGCCCAGGCCGTGCCGAGCATCGCGCCCAGCGCTGCGGCGGCGTACTTCCACAAGACCGAATGTTTTTGTTTTACCCAGCAAGTGCTGCAGCCCGGTCAGCGGATCGAGATGCCGGTACGTTTCATCGTTGACCGTGACATGCCCAAGGATGTGAAGCACCTGACGCTGTCCTACACGCTGTTCGATATCACCGCCCGACATCCACCGGTAGCTGTAAACACTGGCGGCTGAGCGTGCCCGATAAGGAGAACAATAAATGGCAACTCATGAACACTATTACGTACCGGCCCAGAGCAAATGGCCGATCATCGCCACGGTCGGCATGCTCACCACCGTATTCGGCCTGGCCACCTGGTTCAACGATCTGAAAGCCGCGCGGCCGGAATCCCACGGCCCGTTGATCTTTTTCGTCGGCGGCCTCTTACTGGCCTACATGCTGTTCGGCTGGTTCGGAGCGGTGATCAAGGAAAGTCGTGCCGGGTTGTACAGCGCACAGATGGACCGCTCGTTCCGCTGGGGCATGAGTTGGTTCATTTTCTCGGAAGTGATGTTCTTCATCGCGTTCTTCGGTGCGTTGTTTTATGTACGCCATATCTCTGGCCCGGCCCTCGGTGGCGAAGGCGCCAAGGGTCTCGCGCACATGCTGTGGCCGAACTTCGAGTTCACCTGGCCGCTGCTGAACAACCCTGACTCGAAACTGTTTCCGCCGCCCAAGGATGTCATCGGTCCGTGGGGTTTGCCGCTGATCAACACCGTGCTGCTGGTGACTTCCAGCGTGACCGTGACCATCGCCCACCACGCGCTGAAAAAAGGCCATCGCGGCGCACTGAAGCTCTGGCTGGCGCTCACCGTATTGCTGGGCTGCRCATTCCTCATCCTCCAGGCTGAAGAATATATGCACGCCTACCAGGAACTGGGCCTGACCCTCGGTTCCGGCGTCTACGGCGCGACGTTCTTCATGCTCACCGGTTTCCACGGTGCCCACGTAACCATCGGCACGATCATTTTGTTTGTCATGTTGATACGGATCATGCGCGGGGCCTTCGACGCAGATCACCAATTCGGCTTCGAGGCAGCGAGCTGGTATTGGCACTTCGTGGATGTGGTGTGGATCGGTTTGTTCGTTTTCGTCTATGTGCTGTGAAGCAGCTTCAAGCTTCAAGCTTAGAGCTACCACGGAACATGTGACACCAACTGGCCGCTGAAGAAACCCCAGGCGATCAAGCCGACGGTAGCGGCGGCCAGTGCAACACGAACACTCAAGGCAATGACGAGGCGGTTCGAGCTGCTGTCGTCCTTGACCAGAAAAAACAGGCCGCTGAACAGGCTGACAACCGTGGCAATCAGCATCAGGACGATGGCTGCTTTGAGCATGGTGAGACTCCGGGGGAAAGGCGATGCACGTGAGTATAGCTATCGCGCATACCGACTTTTTGGCCATGCCATGAAGCGCTTTCGGCCGGGCATCGTGCCGACACTGGTGGTCGCCCTGTTGCTGCCGCTGCTGGTGTCGCTCGGGTTCTGGCAACTGAACCGGGGCGCGGAAAAAGGTGCGCTGCTGCAAAGCTACGCCGAGCGCTGTGTCGCCGAACCGATGGCCAGTACCGAACTGCAACACACCGAAGACCCGGCCTTCCGCCGCGTCCGCCTGCACGGCCAGTTCGATGCTGCGCACAGCCTGCTGCTGGACAACCGTCAGCGCGACGGCAAGGTCGGCGTGGAGTTGTTGCAACCATTTCAGGATCAGGCAACCGGCCTTTGGTTGCTGGTCAATCGTGGCTGGCTGCCGTGGCCGGATCGGCGCACACCGCCACAATTCACCACCCCCAAAGAAGCCTTGAGCCTCAACGCCTGGGTCTACGTCTCCCCCGGCGCGACCTTCCAGTTGCACGCCGACCCAAGCACCGCCACCTGGCCGGAGTTAGTCACCGCCGTCGAGCCTTCGAAGCTCTGGACAACGCTGGACCGTGAAGGATTTGCCTACGAATTACGCGCAGAAAATGGTCCCGCGACTTATCAGGCCGATTGGCCCGTAGTCGCCATGGGCCCGGAAAAACACATCGCTTATGCCGTGCAGTGGTTCGCCATGTCGCTTGCCCTGTTCGGCCTCTATTTCTATCTCGGCTGGCACAACGCAAAGGAGAAACACCATGGGAGCGGCCATGAATCCACCCAGCATGTCTGAGGCGCAAACGCCGGCGAGTCGGCGTAAAGGTCGCGTGCAGTTACTGCTGATCCTGCTGGGGGTGATCGGTCCGATGATCCTCGCCACCGGCATGTACAAATTGCAGTTCTGGGTGCCGGAAGGTCGCAGCTATCACGGCGAACTGATCGGCAACGGCCAGACCCGCGCCGAGCTCGGTGTACAGGCACAAGAGGATCGTTGGCAGATACTGGTAACCGCGCCCAAGGAGTGTTCGGTCGACTGCCAGCAGCTGGTGTACCTGGCGCGGCAGATTCAGATCGGCCTCGGCCGCGATGCCGGGCGCGCCAGTCATGCCTTGGCCGCGGCACAACCGCTGAGCAGTGAATACGACGCCAAGCTGACGCGCGAGTATCCTCAATTGCAGCGGTATCCCCTGGACCTCGCCACCTTCAGTACCTTCAACAAAGCCGCTGGTACCGGGGACAAGACCGCACCACAGCTGTGGATCATCGACCCGCACGGCAATCTGGTGCTGCGCTACGACCCGACGGTGAAGGGCAAGGACCTGCTCAACGACCTGCGCCATTTGCTGAAACTGTCGAATATCGGATAAGGGCATCGTCATGGCCAAACCTGGATTTCGCCTCGCGCTGTTTGCCACCTTGCTGGCACTGATTGTGGTGTTGCTCGGCGCCTACACGCGCCTGACTCACGCCGGCCTCGGCTGTCCGGACTGGCCGGGGTGCTATGGCTTTATCAGCGTGCCCAAAAGCGAAGTCCAACTGGCCCATGCCGAACTGCATTTTCCCGACGCTCCCGTCGAAGCCCACAAGGGCTGGAACGAGATGGTCCATCGCTATTTCGCCGGTACGTTGGGGTTATTGATTTCGGTGTTGGCCGGTCGCGCCTGGGTTCATCGTCGTCATCCGGGGCAGCCGGTGAAGTTGCCGCTGTTCCTGCTGGCGGTGGTATTCGCCCAAGCCGCGTTCGGCATGTGGACGGTGACGCTCAAGCTCTGGCCGCAAGTGGTCACTGGGCATTTACTCGGTGGTTTTGCGACGTTGAGCCTGCTGTTTTTGCTGACGCTGCGATTGTCGGGCGTGTTGCCGGCGCTGACCGTGCCACGGCGTTTGCAGTACTGGGCGACTGCCGGGTTGCTGATGGTAATCCTGCAAATTGCCTTGGGTGGCTGGGTCAGTTCCAACTACGCAGCGGTGGCCTGCATTGACTTCCCGACCTGCCACGGTCAATGGCTGCCACCGGCTGATTTCGCCAACGGCTTTCACCTGACTCAGCACATCGGCCCCAATTACCTCGGCGGGCAACTGGACAGCGATGCGCGCACCGCGATTCATCTGACTCACCGTATCGGCGCGCTGCTGGTAACGCTCGTACTGCTCGGGCTGGCCTGGCAACTGAAAGTCGTCGGCATGACACGCCTTGCGGGGCTGGTGCTAATCACGCTTGCCGCACAAATCACCCTCGGAATCAGCAACGTGCTGTTCCACTTACCGCTACCGGTGGCCGTCGCCCATAACGCGGGCGGTGCGGCACTGTTGCTGACGATGGTGCTGGTCAATTATCACGCGCGAACCAGTCTGGTTCGGGTGAAGCAGCAATCCACCGGGCGTTGGCGCTTCAGCCTGCGTAAACACTCGGCCGGCCCCATAACAATAAAAGGAGAGATGCCATGGCGACGCTGATCGGCGAACGTCACAGTCAGGCAATCTGGCGTGACTATCTGGAGCTGACCAAGCCGAAAGTGGTGGTGCTGATGCTCATCACCTCGCTGGTCGGCATGTTCCTGGCGACTCGCGCCGGGGTGCCGTGGACGGTGCTGGTGTTCGGCAATCTGGGGATTGCCCTGTGTGCCGGCGGTGCGGCGGCGGTCAACCATGTAGTGGACCGGCGCATCGACGCGGTGATGGCACGCACCCACAAACGGCCCTTGGCCGAGGGCCGGGTGTCACCGGCGGCGGCGCTGACGTTTGCCTTGGTATTGGCGGTGCTTGGGCAAGCCGTGCTGCTTGCTTTCACCAATCCGCTGACCGCCTGGCTGACCCTGGCATCGCTGCTCGGCTACGCGGTGGTGTACACCGGTTTCCTGAAACGTGCGACCCCGCAGAACATCGTCATCGGCGGCTTGGCCGGGGCCGCCCCGCCGCTGCTTGGCTGGACCGCTGCCACCGGTCACGTCAGCGCCGAACCGCTGCTGCTGGTGCTGATCATCTTCGCCTGGACCCCGCCGCACTTCTGGGCCTTGGCAATTCACCGCAAAGAGGAATACGCCAAGGCCGATATCCCGATGCTGCCGGTGACCCATGGCGAGCACTACACCAAGGTTCACATCCTGCTGTATACCTTCGCGTTGCTGGCCGTCAGCCTGATGCCCTATGTGATCCACATGAGCGGCATGCTCTATCTGATTTGCGCACTGGGGCTCGGCGCAAGGTTTCTGCAATGGGCCGTGGTGCTGTACCGTGGCACTCGGCCGCACGCGGCGATCAACACGTTCAAGTACTCTATTTATTACTTGTTCCTGCTGTTTATCGCGCTGCTCGTAGACCACTACTTATTGTTGAACCTATGACCCGAACCCAGAAAACCGTCTTCATTCTCGTCGCCCTGATCGCACTGGTCCTGGGCCTGACCATCAACAAAGTGCTGTCCGGTAAAGGCCAGGGCGACCCGACGGCACTGATCGACGCAGGCATCATCCTGCTGCCGCAAACCCGTAACCTGCCAGACGTGAAGATGATCGATCAGGACGGTAACCCGGTGATGGTCAATCAGCTGAAAGACAAGTGGAGCCTGCTGTTCTTCGGCTACACCTTCTGCCCGGACATCTGCCCGACCACCCTCGCCCAGTTGCGTCAGATCAAGAGCGAACTGCCACCGGAAGCGGCAGCCAAGCTTCAGATCATTCTGGTCAGCATCGACCCGAACCGCGATACCCCGAAGCAGCTCAAACAGTACCTGGGCTACTTCGATCCACAATTCAAAGGCCTGACCGCTTCCTCGGTTGATGACGTTCAGACGCTGGCCAACGCGGTGAGTATTCCGTTTATTCCGCCGGACACCAGCAAACCCAATTACACCGTGGATCATAGCGGCAACCTGGCGGTGATCGGGCCGGACGGCACACAGCGCGGGTTTATTCGGGGGCCGTTGAACAATGCGAAGTTGGTGGCACAGTTACCGGTGATGCTGAACCGCGAATAGTTTGGACGACACATCCCCCTGTGGGAGTGAGCCTGCTCGCGATAGGGCCATCACTGCCAACATAGATGTTGAATGTCAGGCCGCAATCGCGAGCAGGCTCGCTCCCACAGGGGGTGGTATTTCGTGCACAAAAAAGGGGACGCTCATGGCGTCCCCTTTTTCGTTGCGGCAGTCAATCAGAACGCCGGCAATACCGCGCCTTGGTACTTCTCGAGGATGAAGGCTTTCACTTCCGGGCTGTGCAGCGCAGCAACCAGTTTCTTCATCGCTTCACTGTCCTTGTCGTCCGGACGGGCAACCAGGATATTCACGTATGGCGAGTCGCTGCCTTCGATAACCAATGCGTCCTTGGACGGATCGAGCTTGGCTTCCAGCGCGTAGTTGGTGTTGATCAGCGCCAGGTCGACCTGGGTCAGCACGCGCGGGATGGTCGCGGCTTCCAATTCACGGAATTTCAAGTCCTTGGAGTTCTCGGTGATGTCCTTCACTGACGACAGGATGTTGTTCGAGTCCTTCAACTTGATCAGGCCCGCCTTCGCCAGCAGCAACAGCGCACGGCCACCGTTGGTAGCGTCGTTCGGGATCACTACGTTGGCGCCGCCCGGCAGCTCGGCGAGGGTTTTGTATTTGCTTGAGTAAGCGCCCAGCGGCTCGATGTGCACACCGGCAACCGCAACCAGATTGGTGCCCTTGGCCTTGTTGAACTCATCGAGGTACGGCTGATGCTGGAAGAAGTTGGCGTCCAGACGTTTTTCCGCCACTTGCACGTTCGGCTGAATGTAATCGGTGAAGACTTTGACCTTGAGGTCCACGCCTTCTTTGGCCAGGGCCGGTTTCACGAATTCGAGGATTTCTGCGTGCGGGACCGGGGTGGCCGCGACCGTCAGGGTGTCGGCGTGGGCAGAAAAGGCCGCAACAGCGGCAAACGCGACGAGTAGTTTCTTCATTCAGCTAACTCCATATGAGGCGCCCGTTTGGCGCCTGCCAGCGAATGGCCGGCTCATGTCTTACTTACGGGAAAAATGGACAACCAATTTGTCGCCAACGGTTTGCAGCACTTGAACCAGCACCAGCAGCAACACCACCGTCACAACCATCACATCCGTCTGGAAACGCTGGTATCCGAACCGGATTGCCAGGTCGCCCAGACCGCCAGCGCCGACCACACCGGCCATCGCCGTGTAGGACACCAGTGTAATTGCCGTCACCGTAATTGCCGCGTAGATGCCCGGACGCGCTTCTGGCAGCAAGGCATTGGTGATGATCTGACGCGTCGTCGCGCCCATGGCCTGGGTGGCTTCGATGATGCCGCGATCCACTTCACGCAACGCGGTTTCCACCAGTCGGGCGAAGAACGGTGTTGCACCCACTACCAACGGCGGGATCGCACCCGCGACACCCAGCGAAGTACCAGTGATCAACACCGTGAACGGAATCATCACGATCAACAGGATGATGAAGGGCAGCGAACGCAGGATGTTCACCACCAGCGACAGCATCGCGTAGACGCCTCTGGCTTCCAGCAACTGGCGCGGGCTGCACAGGAACAGCAGCACGCCCAGCGGCAAGCCGAGCAACACGGTGAACAACAACGAACCGCCGAGCATCAGCAACGTGTCGCCGGTGGCCAGCCAGATTTCGAACCAGTCGATATTGGCGAAGAAAGCAGTCAGGGCCTCCATTAGCGCAGCACCTCCATGTGGACGTCAGCCGCGGTGAAGCGGGCAAACGCCGCGTCCATATCGCCACCGGTGACGGCCAGAGTGAGTTGCCCGTAAGGGACGTCTTTGATGCGATCGATACGACCGGCCAGAATGCTGTAGTCCACACCGGTTTCCCGGGCAACGGTTCCCAGCAATGGCGCGTAGGTCGCTTCGCCCTGGAAGGTCAGACGTACGATGCGGCCCGGCACGTGAGCGAAGTCGTCGCGCTGCTCGCTTTCGTCAATCTGCTCGTCTTCCTGCACAAAGCGCTTGGTGGTCGGGTGTTTCGGATGCAGGAATACCTGAGCCACCGAACCTTGCTCGACGATTACACCGGCGTCCATCACCGCCACCTGGTCGCAGACGCGGCGGATCACGTCCATCTCGTGGGTGATCAGGACGATGGTCAGCTTCAGCTCGCGGTTGATCTCGGCCAGCAACTGCAGAACCGACGCAGTGGTCTGCGGGTCCAGTGCGCTAGTGGCTTCGTCGCACAGCAGGATTTTTGGCTTGGTCGCCAAGGCGCGGGCGATGCCAACACGCTGCTTCTGGCCACCGGACAATTGCGCCGGGTACTTCTTGGCGTGGTCGGACAAACCCACCCGCGCCAGCAATTCCGCCACACGCAGGTAGATTTCGCTGCGCGACAGTTCGCCGGCCAGGGTCAGCGGCAACGCGACATTGTCGGCCACCGTCTTGGACGCCAGCAGGTTGAAGTGCTGGAAAATCATCCCGACTTGCTGGCGGAAGCGCCGCAGGCCATTGGCATCCAGCGCAGTGACTTCTTCGCCGTCGACGATGATCTTGCCGCCGCTGGAGTTTTCCAGGCGATTGATCAGACGCAGCAGGGTACTTTTTCCCGCACCGGAATGACCGATCAGGCCAAAGACCTGGCCGTTCTCAATCGTCAGACTGGTCGGATGCAGGGCGGGAATATCCTTACCGGCGACGCGGTAGGTTTTGTGGACGTTTTGAAACTCGATCACGTAGCGAACCTTGTGGGGCGCGTTAGAAAAGGATCAGCGGTTAGCCGGGCGCGCATTTTAGCCTGTCCGTATAGAGGTTATTAGCATTTATTCCGCATTCATCCTTCGATTTGGCAATAACGCGATCAAAGATCATAAAAAAGGAACGGCTAAAAACCCCGTCAGTCACTAATAAGGCAACTCGACTACGCCCCCGGTGCCGTGCCTGGGGAATGCATAAGAATCCTGGCTACGGCGGGAATCGCAACGAGGAGTTTAGACTGATGAGCATCAAGAAGCCTGCCCCAACCAAAAGCGCACTGGCCGGTACCGATACCCTGGACCGCGGCAACACCAATACCAAGCTCGACAGCCTGGAAAAATTTCGCTCCGACGCCACCGAACAGGCCCTCCGCACCAATCAGGGCGTGAAGGTTTCGGACAATCAGAACACCTTGAAGGTCGGCGCCCGCGGGCCTTCGCTGCTGGAAGACTTCATCATGCGTGAGAAAATCACGCACTTTGACCATGAACGCATTCCCGAACGCATCGTCCATGCTCGCGGGACCGGGGCGCATGGTTACTTCCAGGCCTACGAAAACCATTCCGCGCTGACCAAGGCTGGTTTCCTACAGGATCCGGGCAAGAAAACTCCGGTGTTCACGCGTTTTTCCACGGTACAGGGACCACGCGGGTCAGGCGATACCGTGCGGGATGTCCGAGGGTTCGCCGTGAAGTTTTTCACYGACGAAGGCAACTTCGATYTGGTGGGCAACAACATGCCGGTGTTCTTCATTCAGGACGCGATCAAATTTCCGGACTTCGTACACGCAGTGAAACCGGAACCGCATAACGAGATCCCTACAGGCGGCTCGGCTCACGACACGTTTTGGGACTTCGTCTCATTGGTGCCCGAGTCCGCGCACATGGTGATCTGGACCATGTCCGACCGGGCGATCCCGAAAAGCCTGCGCAGCATGCAGGGTTTCGGCGTGCATACGTTCAGGCTGATCAACGCCGAAGGCAAATCACGCTTCGTCAAATTCCACTGGCGCCCCACCGCCGGTACTTGTTCGCTGGTGTGGGATGAGGCGCAGAAGCTTGCCGGTAAAGACACCGACTTCCACCGCCGCGACCTCTGGGAAGCCATCGAAATGGGCGATTACCCTGAGTGGGAACTGGGCGTGCAGGTCATCGAAGAGGAGAACGAGCACAGTTTCGACTTCGATATTCTCGACCCCACCAAGTTGATTCCCGAAGAAATCGTACCCATCACGCCGCTGGGCAAAATGGTGCTTAATCGCAATCCGGACAACTTCTTCGCCGAGACCGAGCAAGTCGCGTTCTGCCCGGGCCATATCGTGCCGGGGATCGATTTTTCTAACGATCCGCTGCTGCAAGGTCGGCTGTTTTCCTACACCGATACGCAGATCAGCCGACTTGGCGGGCCGAACTTTCATGAAATTCCGATCAACCGGCCAGTGGCACCGTTCCATAACGGTCAGCGGGATGCAATGCACCGCACCACCATCGACAAAGGGCGCGCAGCTTACGAACCCAACTCCATCGACGGCGGTTGGCCGAAAGAAACGCCGCCCGCCGCACAGGATGGCGGTTTCGAGAGTTATCCGGAGCGCATCGACGCCAACAAGATCCGCCAGCGCAGCGAATCGTTCAGCGACCATTTCTCTCAGGCGCGGCTGTTTTTTCACAGCATGAGCAAGCACGAACAGGAACACATCATCTCCGCCTACAGCTTTGAACTCGGCAAGGTGGAGCGTGAGGCGATTCGCGCGCGTGAAGTGAACGAGATCCTGGCCAATATCGATCTGGAACTGGCCACGCGTGTGGCCGCCAATCTTGGCTTGCCCGCGCCGAAAGCAGGGACCGTCGAGGTGCCTAAAACATCTCTGGAGCGCTCGCCGGCCCTGAGCCAGGCCAATTTGCTGCCGGGTAACATCAAAACCCGCAAGGTGGCGATTCTTGCGGCCAACGGCGTCGATGGTGCGGCGATTGATGCCATGAAAAAGGCATTGGAGGCAGAAGGCGCGCACGCCAAATTGTTGGGGCCCACTTCAGCACCGGTGAAAACCGCCGATGGCAAAACGTTGCCGGTGGATGCTTCGATGGAAGGCTTGCCTTCAGTGGCCTTCGACGCGGTCTTCGTGCCGGGTGGCGCGGCGTCGATCAAGGCGTTGAGCGGCGATGGTGTGGCGCTGCATTACCTGCTGGAGGCGTACAAGCACTTGAAGGCGATCGCGATGCATGGCGAGGCGAAGCAGTTGCTGGATGTGTTGAAACTGGAGGCTGATGCGGGGTTGATCGTGGGGACGGATGCGAATTTGATAAAGCCGTTTTTTGCGGCGATCGGGCAGCATCGGGTTTGGGATCGCGAGCCTAAGGCCAAGGCGATTCCAGCCTAGTCCTTTTGCAGGAAGGACGCCTTCGCGAGCAAGCCCGCTCCCACATTGGATCTGTGTTGAACACAAAATCTGTGTTCGCTGAAGATCAAATGTTGGAGCGGGCTTGCTCGCGAAGCTTTTAGGATTTGTGAGGACTCAAGACCATCTGCGCCTGAACGTTGCGCAAGATTTGCTTTTCCAGTTTCAGATCAAAATCCGCATCCAGCTTCGTCACCCGTTTGGTCAACAACGTCGCCAGCCAAGGGTAGTCATCAGTGCGCGGCACCTGAATACTCACATCGCAGTTAAAATTCACCACATCGGCGGCGATGGCGTCGAGTTGACGTCGAAGTTTCGCCATATCGGTGAGATTCAATGCGACGGTGGTGCTTTCAGCCGTTGGATCAATCACCTTCGCGTGGGGTTGGGCTTCAGCGGCCTTGAGATCGGCTTCCGCTTTATCCAGTTCGGCTTTGCGGGCGGTAACGATGGCGTTGTTCACCCCACCGGTCAGCGCCGGGGCTTTCGGCATCAGGGCCCGGGCACGACTCAGTGCGGTGGCGGCGGCGTTCACATCGCCTTTTTGCAACACGATCTGACTGCGGTGCAAATACGCTTCGGCCAGTTGCCGTTGGTATTGCTCAAGGGATTGATCGTCAGGGAACTGCGCCTGCAAGGCGGCCAGTTGATCTTCGGCGGTGGCCAACTCGCTGCTGGCGAGGCTTTGTTCCAGCTGCGCGATAGCCGCAGCCCGAGACTCAGAGGCCTCAGGGGCCGCCGGTGGCGTGCTTTGGCAGGCGCCCAGCAGCAAAGAAAATGCGRCAAGGAGCAGATAACGGGAGGCGAACAACTTCATTCCTGCGACTCTCTATTTGCGCAAAAAACGAGCAAGTCTACACCCCTCGACGRGGCAGGACAAAACTCAGCAGAAACAGTGCGGCAGCCGTCACAACAATCGAGGGGCCCGCCGGTGTGTCCTTGAACCACGACAATGCCAGCCCGCCACAGACCGCGAGTATGCCCAGCAGGCTCGCGCCCAGTGCCATCTGCTCCGGTGACCGGGCGTGACGTTGTGCCGCAGCCGCCGGGATGATCAATAGCGACGTAATCAGCAATACCCCGACGATTTTCATCGCGACAGCGATCACCACGGCGATCAGCAACATCAGGGCCAGACGCAACGAAGCCACCGGCAAACCTTCGACCCTGGCCAACTCCTCATGCACCGTGATGGCTAGCAACGGCCGCCACAAGGTCACCAACAACACCAGTACGGCAGCGCTGCCGCCCAGAATCCAGGCGAGATCGGTCGGGCTGATCGCCAGCAAGTCGCCGAACAGGTACGCCATCAGGTCGATCCGCACTTCGTGCATGAAGCTTAGTACCACCAAGCCCAAGGAGAGCGTGCTCGGTGCGAGAATTCCCAAAAGCGTGTCAGACGCCAGCGGCTGGCGTTGTTGCAACGTCACCAGCAACACCGCCAACAGCAAACAGCCTACCGTCACCGCAACAGTCGGGCTGACATCCAGCAAGAATCCCAACGCAACACCGAGCAAGGCCGCATGGGACAAGGTGTCGCCGAAATAGGCCATGCGCCGCCAGACCACGAACGAGCCCAAGGGGCCCGCCACCAGCGCCAAAGCCAAACCTGCAAGCAGGGCGTAAAGCAGAAAATCAGCCATGCTTGCAGCTATCTCCATGAACGTGAGGTTGGGCCGCCGAGGCCGCAGTGACCACCGAGCCATGCAGATCATGGGCGTGGTCGTGATGGTGGTGATAAATCGCCAGGCTTTGGGCGTTCTTGCCGAACAGCTCGACGAATGCCGGATCGCCGCTGACCTGCTCTGGGTGCCCGGAGCAGCAGACGTGACGGTTGAGGCAAACCACTTGGTCGGTTGTGCTCATGACTAGGTGCAGATCGTGGGAAACCATCAGCACGCCGCAACCGTGACGGTCGCGCAGGCGAGTAATCAGGTTGTAAAGTTCAGCCTGGCCGGCCACGTCGACGCCTTGCACCGGCTCGTCGAGCACTAGCAGTTCCGGTTCGCGCAGCAGCGCCCGAGCCAGCAGCACGCGCTGCATTTCACCGCCGGAAACACTTTGCACCGGGCTGTCGATCACCTGTTCGGCACCGACCTCTTTGAGTGCCGCCAATGCCATGGCACGGTCCACGCCCGGCACCAGTCGCAAGAAGCGCAGCACCGAGAGTGGCAGCGTCGGATCGACGTGGATTTTTTGCGGCATGTAACCCACGCGCAGTTTCGGCTTGCGCCAGACACTGCCACTGGTCGGCTTCAACAAACCGAGCACCGCGCGCACCAGCGTGGTCTTACCGGCACCGTTAGGGCCGATCAGGGTGACGATCTGCCCCGGCTGGACGCTCAGTTCGATGTTATCCAGCACACTTTGCCCGGCAAACGTGACGGCAACCTGCTCGAGGCGGATCAGCGCGTTGCTCATCAAGCCTCCTGGCAGCCAGAACAGAGACCGACCACTTCAACGGTCTGGCCTTCGACGATAAATCCCACGTCCTTGGCGCCGCCAATGATGGCGTCGCTGATGGACTTCTGTTCGAGCTCAATGGCGGCGTGGCATTCGCGGCAAATCAGGAACTGCCCCTGGTGGGCGTGGCCCGGATGATTGCAGCCGACGAAGGCGTTGAGCGAGGAAATGCGGTGCACCAGGACGTTTTCCAGGAGGAAATCCAGCGCACGGTACACGGTCGGCGGCGCGGCGCGACGGCCGTCCTGCTCACTGAGCACTGCGAGAATGTCGTAGGCACCCAACGGTTTGTGGCTTTGCCACACCAGCTCAAGTACACGCCGGCGCAACGCAGTCAGACGCAACCCCTGGCGTGCACACAAGGCATCCGCCTCAGACAAAGCGCTATGCACGCAATGAGAGTGGTCGTGGGGACGGCTGGCAATCGGTGTTTTAGGCATGAGCGGCGACGAGTTTTGTGAGAGACGTTATTATGTTACTCGTTCTCGCCTCTTCGAGTGGTCATCGTGTCCCGACTTTTTTCTATCTTTTTCGTATTTGTCGCCAGTTTTCTGCTGATCGGTTCGGCGCAGGCCGAAGTCAAAGTCCTCACCAGCATCAAACCCCTGCAATTGATTGCCGCTGCGGTGCAGGATGGCGTGGCGGTTCCGGAGGTATTGCTGCCACCGGGCACTTCCCCGCATAGCTATGCCTTGCGCCCTTCCGATGTACGAAAGGTGCAATCGGTCGATCTGCTGTATTGGATCGGGCCAGACATGGAAGGCTTTCTGCCGCGCGTGCTGAAGGGTCGTACACTGCCGAGCATCGCCGTACAGGATTTGCCGGGGCTGAAATTGCGCCATTTCGCCGAAGACAATCACTCCCACGCCGAAGAGGCTGACGAGCATGACCACGATCACCGGCCAGGCAGTCTGGACG
>NZ_JBFULH010000037.1:0-22511 GCF_056400445.1 Pseudomonas sp. P5_B2
GAGCGAGCCTGCTCGCGATAGCGGAGTAACAGTCAATAATTATGTCGACTGACACTCCGATATCGCGAGCAGGCTCGCTCCCACAGGGGTTCGGCGGTGTGAGCAGGAATCAGGCACTTTCCAGCAGTTTGTGCAGCTCGACGAATTGCTGGGTCAGTTTATGCCGGGGGTCGAGGTGGATCAGCGGCGTGTTGGCCTGGTGAGATTCACGCATACGCACTGAACTGGCCAGGTACACCGGCAATACCGGCAAACCTTCGGCAATCAATTCGTCCAGGATCTGCTGGGGTAGGCTCGCACGGGCCTGGAACTGGTTGACCACGATCCCTTCGACTTCCAGGCCTTCGTTGTGGTCCTCCTTGAGTTCTTCGATTTCCGCCAGCACGCCGTACAACGCCTGACGCGAGAAGCTGTCGCAGTCGAAGGGAATCAGTACGCGATCGGCGGCAATCAACGCTGAAATCGCATAGAAGTTAAGTGCGGGCGGTGTATCCAGGTAGATCCGGTCGTAATCCTCCCCCAGCTCCTCAAGCAACTTACGCAGCTTGTTGATCTTGTGTTTAGCCTCAAGCTTTGGCTGCAAATCAGCCAGCTCGGCGGTGGCGGTGACCACGTGCAGGTTCTCGAAGGGCGTTTCGTAGATGTCGACCTGGCTTTTCTTCGAAAACGGCCCGGATGACAGGGTTTGCTTGAAGAAGTCGGCGATGCCCATCGGGATGTCATTGCCGGTGAGGCCTGTCAGGTATTGAGTGGAGTTGGCCTGGGCATCGAGATCCACCAATAAGGTGCGATAACCCTCACTGGCGCTGACCGCCGCCAGATTGCAGGCAATACTGGATTTGCCCACGCCACCTTTTTGATTAAACACCACGCGCCGCATGTCAAAACCTCTCCGTGTATCCAAGAATGACCGAGTGTAGTGTTCCAGCGCATCGCTTAGCTACCTCGGCGGAACAGGACTACACGGACAACTCCCATTTCCGTAGGAAAAAACAGCAGCAACCTCCGTTGATCCGGGCAAAGGCCGACATCCATGTACTTCACACTGTGGATAATGGCTAATCGATACCTATCGCCGAACCGGACGGTACATTTGACTGCACAAAATGTAACCAGCATTTGCTACGCACCCGCAGCACCGGGATAATGCGCGCCACTCGGCGCTACGCGTCACGTAAGGTCTGTCGCTGCCTGTGCGACTCACCGCGTCAAAGAAGCCCCGTTGGGGCGGGATGTATGTCTGTGATCAACTTCAACATCGCCCAATGGCGCGCGTGGGCTCCCGGGCTCGAAAGCGTGGACGATTGGCAGGCATGGAGCCGACAGCCGGTCGTGCTTGCGAGCAGCGATGCCGCCCCCGACGTGTCGTTTCTGCCCGCCATGCAGCGCCGGCGACTCAGCCGTTTGGCGCGAATGGCATTCAGTGTCGGCTGGCCCTTGGCCGAAGGCCGCCGGGACCTGCCGTTGGTCTTTATTTCCCGCCATGGCGAAACCCCGCGCACCTTCGAAATCCTCAGCGACCTGGCCGCCGGCCAACCGTTGTCGCCGACTCACTTCAGCCTGTCCGTGCACAACGCCGTCATTGGCCTTTGGTCGATCATGCGCGGCGAAACCAGCGAAATGACGGCCCTCGCCGCAGCTGGTGACGGGCTTGAACACGGCATGCTAGAGGCCGCGGCGATGTTGGAAGAAGGCGCACCTGCCGTCCTGCTGATCGTCACCGAAGAACAACCGCCCGACGCCTACGAAACATGGATCGACGATGTACCGTTTCCCTATGCGGTCGCCCTGTTGCTGACCCCCGGTACCGACTGGCTGCTGTCCCTGAACAGTACGACGCAAAGGTTGTCCAACGCCCACTGGCCCCATGCCCTGAATCTGTTGCGTACCCTGCTCGGCCAGCAAACCACCTGCCAACATGCCTGGAAGAATCGTGTATGGACCTGGCATCGCACCCCGTAACCGAAAAAAACCGCGACGCCTATTACTGGCGCCTGCTGGCCACTGCCGCAAGCTTCACCCTGTTCGGGTTGGGCGGCCTGTGCCTGCGGATGGTGGTTTTCCCGTTGCTCAATTGCCTGCCCGGTGATCCCCTGACCCACCGTCAGCGCGCGCGACAAACCGTCAGCCGATGCTTCTGGCTATTTATCCGGTTCATGGCCCGCGCCGGCGTTCTGACCTACGACATCCAGGGCGCGGAAAAGCTCGGGCGCCCCGGGCAAATGATTCTCGCCAATCACCCCTCGCTGATCGATGTCGTGTTTCTGATTGGCCTGGTGCGTCACGCCAACTGCGTCGTCAAACAAAGCCTCTGGGAAAACCCCTTTACCCGCGCCCCGCTGCGCCGCACCGAATACATCAGCAATGATGGCAGCATGGACATGCTCGACGCCGCTGCCGACGCGCTGAAAAGCGGTCAAACCTTGATCATCTTCCCCGAAGGCACACGCACCCCGCCAGGCGAGGCACCAGCCTTTCATCGGGGGGGCGCGGCAATCGCCCTGCGCGGTGCGAAAATCCTCACCCCGGTGATCATCAAGGTCAGCCCGACGACATTGACCAAGGCCGAGCCCTGGTATCGGATCCCGAAACGCCGCGTGCACTTCAGTTTCCGCGTCGGGACCGATATAGACCCGCAGGCTTTCGCCGCGAGTGGCCCGCCCCCTCAGGCCTCGCGCAAGCTCAACGATTATTTGCATACTTACTTTATTAAGGAGCTCGCCGAAGATGAGCGATCTGCACACGAATAACCTGGTGCTGGAAATCAAAGAACTGATCATCGATGCCCTCGGCCTTGAAGACATCAGTGCCGACGACATCGACAACGATCAGGCGCTGTTCGGCGAAGGCCTGGGTCTGGATTCGGTGGACGCCTTGGAACTCGGCCTGGCGATCCAGAAAAAATACGGCATCAAAATCGACGCCGATGCCAAAGATACCCGCAATCACTTCACCAACGTGGCGAGCCTTGCGGCGTTCGTCACTGCAAAACAGGCAGCTTGAGACCGGACCATGCAAACTCGTGACGACATTTTCAACACCCTGCGCGATGCCTTGGTCGAACTCTTCGAGCTTGACCCGGCACGCGTGAGCCTCGAATCGAACCTGTATCAAGATCTGGAAATCGACAGTATCGACGCCGTCGACCTGATCGATCACATCAAGCGCCAGACCGGCAAGAAAATCGCCGCCGAAGAATTCAAATCAGTGCGTACTGTCAGCGACGTGGTCGAGGCGGTCTATCGCCTGGTTCAACCCGCCGCATGAGCCGACTGATCGGCCTTGGCCTGCTGCTCGCGGGCCTGTTGTACCCCTTCGCGGTGTATTTCGGCATGGAGCATTTTGCTCCATGGCAGTTTGGCCTGCTGTTGGGCAGCCTGTGGCTGGCCCGGGCGTTGTTCGGTACGCGCCGTCCGGGCAGCCTGTGGATGGCGACCATAGCCATAGCTTTTTGCGTGTTGCTGGCGCTGTTCAACAGCCCGCTGTTGCTGCGCTGGTACCCGGTGCTGATCAGTGCGTTCATGCTCGGGCTGTTTGGCCTAAGCCTCAAATTCGGCCCGCCGATGGTCGAACGCCTGGCGCGCCTGCGTGAACCGCACTTGCCGACCCAGGCCATTATTTATACGCGCCAGGTGACGATTGTCTGGTGTGTGTTTTTCATCTTTAACGGCTTGCTCGCCGCGGCCCTGACCCTTTGGGCGCCGCTAAGTTGGTGGATGTTGTACACCGGCCTGATTTCCTACGGATTGATGGGCCTGCTGTTTGCCATTGAATGGCTGATACGACAACGGGTAAGAGGCCACTCATGAATTGGATAAAGCTTGAGCAACTGTTGCTCAAGGCTCATCCGGAACGCGCCGTAACGGCCGAACCGGCGTTGAATCATGCACAGCTGTGCGACCAGGCCCTGCGCCTCGCGGCCGGCCTGCAAGCCCACGGTGTGCAGCGCATCGCCGTGCACCTTGAAGACGCCGCCGATCTGGCGATTGCCCTGCTCGGTGCCTGGCGCGCCGGCGTCAGCGTGCTGCTGCCTGCCGATCTACAACCGCAAACGCGCCAGCGCTGGTCCAGCGAAGTCGATCTGTGGCTGACCGATCTGACCGATGACGCGCATCTTAGTGATTACGGTCATCCGCCTCTCGCGGGTGCCGCACTGGATTTGGACACCTGCCAGCTGAGCCTTTGTACCTCCGGCTCCAGCGGCGAACCCAAGCGAATCGACAAAACCCTGCGCCAACTGGCCAATGAAGTTCACGCGCTGGAACAGCTCTGGGGAACTGACCTGGGCGAGGCGTGCATTATCGGCAGCGTCGCCACCCAACACATCTATGGGCTGTTGTTTCGGGTGCTGTGGCCGTTGTGCGCCGGGCGGTCGTTCGGGCGCAAGCAACTGGCGTTCCCCGAAGACTTGCAGCGCGCCAGTCGCGCACACCCGGCCTTCGCCTGGGTCGCCAGCCCGGCGCTGCTCAAGCGCATGGGTGACAACCTTGACTGGCTGGCCTTGAGCGCCGTACGACGAGTTTTTTCCTCTGGCGGTGCATTGCCCGCCGAGGCTGCGCAGAGCTTGCATCAACGCTTACAACAATGGCCGACAGAAATCTTCGGCAGTTCCGAAACCGGCGGCATCGCCTGGCGTCAGGGTAGCGATCTCTGGCAGCCGTTTGCTGGCGTCGAGTTGAGCCAGGACAGCGACGGCGCGCTGCTGATCAAATCTGCGTACTTGCCCGCCGGCCACCTCGAACACACTGCTGACGCCGCGCGGATCGAGGCCAACGGCCGTTTCCAATTGCTGGGACGACTGGACCGGATTGTCAAACTTGAAGAAAAACGCATCTCGCTGCCCATGCTGGAAAAAGCGCTAACGGAGCATGACTGGGTGGAGGAAGCGCGCCTCGGCGTGGTCCAGGAGAACCGCGCCTCTTTGGGAGCGCTGCTGGTGTTGAGCGAATCGGGCCTGCATGCCTTGCGCAATCAGGGTCGACGTACGCTCACACAAGGATTGCGTCAGCACCTGAGCCTGCATTGCGAAGCCCTTGCCCTGCCACGGCGCTGGCGATTGCTGCGGCAAATGCCCCTGAACGCTCAGGGCAAACTGCCTCAGGCCGATGTCGAAGCCTTGCTGCTCGCGCCCCGCGTCAAGGCACCCGAAGTGCTCGAACAGGTGGAAGTCGAGGGCGAGTGGAGCCTGCAACTGGCCGTCCCGCCGGACCTCGCTTACTTCAGCGGCCACTTCCCGCAAACGCCGGTACTGCCCGGCGTGGTGCAGGTGGAATGGGCGCTGAGCCTCGGCCAGCAATTGATGAAGCTGCCGGCCAAATTCGCCGGCATGGAAGTGCTGAAGTTCCAGCAATTGGTGCGCCCGGGCGACGAAATCCAGCTGCACCTGCGCTTCGACCCGGAACGCAGCAAATTGTATTTCGCGTATCGCAATGAGGCCGCCACCTGCTCCAGTGGGCGGATTCTGCTGGAGGCTGCGGGCGATGCCTGACTTTGGTGAGTGCTGCGCACTCAATCGCGAGCAGGCTCGCTCCCACACTGGATGTGTGAACGACGCATCGCCCCTGTGGGAGCGAGCCTGTTCGCGATGGGATCAACTCGATGCGTCGGGTGTTAACCACTATGCATAACCCCTGCGCCGTGATCCCGGTCTACAACCACGAAACCGCAATCACCACCGTCGTCGACGCGCTGATCGCCAGTGATCTGGCGTGCATTCTGGTGGACGATGCCAGCGATCCAGCCTGCGCCAAAGTGCTCGACCAACTGGCCCGGCGCGCAAGGGTCAACTTGATCCGCCTCGCCACCAACCAGGGCAAGGGCGGCGCCGTCATGACCGGTTTGCGCGAAGCTTCACGCCTGGGTTTCAGCCACGCGCTGCAAGTGGACGCTGACGGTCAGCATGACCTGCAAGACGTGCAACTCTTTATCGAACAATCACGCCTCCACCCGGACGCGGTGATCTGTGGTTACCCGCAATACGACGCCAGTGTGCCCAAAGGCCGTTTGTACGCCCGCTACCTGACGCACGTGATGGTCTGGATCAACACGCTGTCCTTGCAGATTCGCGACTCCATGTGCGGCTTTCGCGTCTACCCGTTACCGCCCACCCTGGCGCTGATCGACTCGGCGAAAGTCGGCAAGCGCATGGACTTCGACTCGGACATCCTCGTGCGTCTGGCCTGGCGTAATCAGGCAATGCAATGGTTGCCGACCCGGGTGCATTACCCGCTGGACGGCGTTTCGCACTTTCGCCTCTTCCACGACAATGTGCTGATCTCCAGCATGCACACCCGGCTGTTTTTCGGCATGTTGTTACGGGCTCCGGTGATCCTCTGGCGACGGTGGCGAGCATGAGCAGTGACGTAGACAAGAAGCACTGGGCCGACCACCAGGAGCGCGGCAGCTTCTGGCTGATGAAGCTCACCGCGTTCGGTGCCAAAGTACTGGGTCGGCGGCTGTTGAGCCCGATTTTGTACGGCATCGTCCTGTACTTTTTCCTGTTCGGGCGCAGTGCTCGCCACAGCGCCTGGCAATACCAGCACCGTCTAGCCGACTGGAGCGCTCGCCCTGAACTGCGCCCGACCCATTGGCGCGTGTTCGGCCAGTTCATGGCGTTTGCCGACTCCATGCTCGACAAGCTCGACGTGTGGAATGGCAAGCTGAGCATCGACCAGATTGAAATCATCGACCCGGCGCTGCTGCGCAATCAACTGCGTGGCAGCCGCGGGCAGATGCTGGTGGGCGCGCATCTGGGCAATCTTGAGGTCTGCCGCGCACTGGCGGAAATCGGCGAAAAAGTCACGATGAACGTGCTCGTGCACACCAAACACGCCGAGCAGTTCAACCGTTTGTTGGGTGAAGCCGGCGCGACCAATCTGCGGCTGATTCAGGTCAGCGAACTGGACCCGGTCATCATGCTGCAATTGCATGAGCGCCTTGAACGCGGCGAATGGCTGGCGATTGCCGGCGACCGCGTGCCGCTGCACGGCGGACGCAGCGTGACCGTGGACTTTCTCGGCCTTCCGGCTGCGTTCCCTCAGGGGCCATGGTTGTTGGCCGGTTTGTTGAAATGCCCGATCAATCTGTTGATGTGTCTGAAAAAACCGACGGGCGAATATTGCGTGTCCCTCGAACCGTTCGCCGAGGCCGTGGCGTGGAAACGCAGCGACCGTGAGCAGGTCATTCATCAGTGGGCGTCCCGCTACGCCGAGCGCCTGGGTCACTATTGCCTCGAAGCGCCCCAACAATGGTTCAACTTTTACCCTTTCTGGAAGACCGATGACGACGCCAACGCATGAGCCGGTAACCTTCGGCGAACTCCCTTTGCGCATCGAAGACGTGCTGGCCCTGGCCAACCGTCAGGTGCCGACGCAGTTGCAGGGCGATTCCGCTTACCGCGAGCGTATCGCCAAGGGCGCGCGATTCCTCGACTCCCTGCTGGACAAGGAAGGCGTGATCTATGGCGTGACCACCGGTTATGGCGATTCCTGCGTGGTCGCGGTGCCGCTGCATCACGTCGAGGCGTTACCCCGTCATTTGTATACCTTTCACGGCTGTGGACTGGGAAAATTGCTCGACGAACAGGCCACTCGCGCGGTGCTCGCCGCGCGCTTGCAGTCGCTGTGTCACGGCGTGTCCGGGGTGCGCGTGGAACTGCTGGAGCGCCTGCAAGCGTTCCTCGAACACGACATCCTGCCGCTGATCCCGGAAGAAGGCTCGGTGGGCGCCAGCGGCGATCTGACGCCGTTGTCCTACGTAGCCGCGACCCTGTCCGGCGAGCGCGAAGTGAAGTTTCGCGGCGAGCGCCGACAAGCCGCCGACGTCCACCACGAACTCGGCTGGCAGCCATTGGTGCTACGCCCCAAAGAAGCGCTGGCCTTGATGAACGGCACTGCGGTGATGACCGGCCTTGCCTGCCTGGCCTTCGCTCGCGCCGACTACCTGCTGCAACTGGCCACGCGCATCACCGCACTGAACGTGGTCGCGTTGCAGGGCAACCCGGAACACTTCGATGAACGCTTGTTCGCCACCAAACCACACCCAGGGCAGATGCAAGTCGCCGCGTGGCTGCGCAAGGATCTGGCGATCGACGCACCGACCGCGCCACTACACCGCCTGCAAGATCGCTACTCCCTGCGTTGCGCCCCCCACGTCCTCGGTGTGTTGGCCGACAGCCTGAATTGGCTGCGCTCGTTCATCGAGATCGAACTCAACAGCGCCAACGACAATCCGATCATCGACGCCGAAGCCGAGCGCGTGCTGCACGGCGGACATTTCTACGGCGGTCATATCGCCTTTGCCATGGACAGTCTGAAGAACCTGGTGGCCAACGTCGCCGACCTGCTCGACCGTCAACTCGCATTGCTGGTGGACGAGCGTTACAACCATGGCTTGCCGAGTAATCTCTCCGGCGCCAGCGCTGACCGGGCGATGCTCAACCATGGCTTCAAAGCCGTGCAGATCGGCACCAGCGCCTGGACCGCCGAAGCATTGAAAAACACCATGCCGGCCAGCGTGTTCTCGCGCTCCACCGAGTGCCACAACCAGGACAAAGTGAGTATGGGCACGATCGCCGCTCGCGATGCGATTCGCGTGCTGGAGCTGACCGAGCAGGTCGCCGCCGCGACCCTGCTCGCTGCCAACCAAGGCGTATGGCTGCGCAGCAAGGCAGAAGGCGCTCGCCCATTACCGCCGGCCTTGGCCGCCATGCACGAAGAGCTGGCCAAGGACTTTCCGCCGGTCATCGAAGATCGTGCCCTGGAAGGCGAATTGCGCCTGTGCCTGAAACGAATTGCCGAGCAACACTGGAGGCTGCATGCGTAGCAAGGGAGTGCTTCACACCGATACGGAAATCCAAGTGCCGTTCTTTGACGTCGACACCATGCACGTGGTCTGGCACGGCCATTACGTCAAGTATCTGGAAATCGCCCGTTGTGCGCTGCTGGACAAGATCGGCCACAACTACACGGCGATGGCCGAGTCGGGTTACGCCTGGCCGGTGATCGACTTGCAACTGCGGTACGTGCGCGGCGCGGTGTTCGGCCAGAAGCTGAACGTGCGCGCCAATCTCGTGGAGTGGGAGAACCGGTTGAAGATCAACTACCTGATCAGTGACCTGGAAACCGGCGAACGCCTGACTCGCGCCAGCTCGGTGCAGGTTGCCGTCGACATGGCCAGCCGCGAAATGCAACTGGCCTCACCGAAGGTCTTTACCGACGCCGTCGAAAGGACGCTCGCATGAACCTGCTGAAAACCTTATGTAGCAGCTGGCGAAGCCTGCGTTCGTCTGCGCAGCAGGCGCCTCGCGTTTCGCCTGATGCACCGCATGTGCAGGTTTTACGTCGGCTTCGCCGCCGGACGCAGCCTCGCGGGCTCGGCAGCTGCTACATGTTTGTGATGATGCTCGGCTTCTCTTCGCTCGCACACGCCTTTGACCTGCAACAACTGAGCGATCAACTGGCCAAACCGGAAGTGATCCACGGCAACTTCATCCAGGAAAAACACCTGCGCGCCCTGCCCCAGCCGCTGACCAGCAAGGGCACGTTCGTCCTCGCGAAAAATCATGGCCTGCTGTGGCTGCTGAGAACGCCGTTGCACCAGGATTACCGAATCACCGCCAAAGGCATTGCCCGGCGTGATGCCAATAGTTGGCAGATGCTACCGGGCAAGAGTGCAGGCGCCGAGCAGAACCGCCTGTTCCTCGCCGTTCTGCAAGGCGACAGCAGCGGTTTACAGCGTGACTTCGAGCTCTCATTGAGTGGTGATGCGCAAAACTGGAAACTGAAGTTGATTCCGCATTCGCTATTGCTCAAGCAGGTGTTCAACCAGATCAACATCACCGGTGGCGAATTGGTGAGTACCATCGAGCTGCTGGAAACCCAAGGCGACAGCACGCTTTTGCGCATGCAGGACAGCACCAGCGCCCAACCTTTGAGCACTGCGGAGCAACATGACTTTGCCGAGTGAACGCAGGCTGCCATGGCTATTCCTGATACTGCTGCTGGCAGTGCTCGCGCTTGCCGGTTGGCAATGGCGCGATGGCGCACCGCTGTCAGCCAACCTGATGGAACTGGTGCCGGGCACGGCGCCGGACGCACTGGAACTGCGTGCCGAACAACGCATGCAAGAACCACTGAACCGCGAATTGCTGATGCTGGTCGGTCACAACGATCGCGAGCAAGCCATCGCCATGGCGCATAAACTCGGCGAACAATGGCAAGCCAGCGGTTTGTTCGAAAAGGTCCAGTGGACCCTGCAAGCCGACTTGCCTGCGTTGCGTACACAGCTGCTGCAAGGTCGAGTGGCGATGCTGTCCGAGGCGGATCGCCAGCAACTGATCGAACATCCCGACGTCTTCATCCAGCAGCGGGTACAGTCACTGTTCGACCCGTTCACCGGGTTCAGCCTGGTGCCGAGCCAGGATGACTGGCTGGGCCTGACCGGGCGCATCCAGAACAGCCAGCCACAACACGGCACCGTACAACTGGACATCGGCAGCGGCGCCTTGATCGCCGATGCCGACGGCAAGAGCTGGGTGCTGCTGCGAGCAAAAACCACCGGCAATGCGTTTGACATGAGCCTGCCGCTGCAAGTGGCCGACCTGCTTGAACGCAGCCGCGAACAAGCGGCTCAGTCTGACGTACAACTACTGGCTGCCAGCGGATTACTCTACGCCGCCAGCGGTCAGCAACAAGCCTCCCGCGAGATGACGTGGGTCGGTGGCGGCGCCACACTGGGCATTCTGGCCTTGCTGTTACTGGTCTTTCGGCGCTGGCGGGTTTTGCTCGCGTTCGTTCCGGTACTGGTGGGCATGCTGTTTGGCGCGGTGGCCYGCGTGGCGTTGTTTGGCCATATGCATGTGATGACGCTGGTGCTCGGTTCCAGCCTGATCGGTGTGGCTGTCGACTACCCGCTGCATTATTTGTCGAAAAGCTGGAGCCTGAAACCCTGGCACAGCTGGCCCGCATTGCGGCTGACGCTGCCGGGGCTGACGTTGAGCCTGATCACCAGCTGCATCGGTTACCTGGCGCTGGCGTGGACTCCGTTCCCGGCCCTGACCCAGATCGCCGTGTTCTCCGCCGCCGGTTTGCTCGGCGCTTATCTGTCCGCCGTCTGCCTGCTGCCGGCATTGCTCAAGGGTGTGGATATCCGTCCGGCGCAATGGCCGCTGCACGTCTGTGAATCCTTGCTGAGTCTGCGTGAGGCACTGCTCAAGCATTTCAACACGCCGGTACTGCTGGCACTGCTGATTGCCTTCTGCGTGGGCGGCCTGCTGCAACTCGAAAGCAAAAACGATATTCGCCAGTGGATCGGCGCACCACAGCGATTGACGGACGAAGCGCGGACCATTGCGCGCATCACCGGGTTTCAACCGACCAGCCAGTTTTTCCTGGTGCGCGGCGCCAATCAGCAAGAGTTGCTTGAGCGTCAGACCGCGTTAAGCGAGCGCCTGGAGCAGTTGGTCGGCCTGGAAAAACTTCAGGGTTACCTGTCGCTGAATCAACTGGTCAGCCAGCCGAGCGATCAACAGCAAGTGCATGACGCGTTGAGCAGACTGCCGCAGTTCTGGCAGCCGCTGCTCGACGTCGGCGTACCGGCAGAAGCGCTGCACGCAGAGTTGACGAAATTACGGGCGTTGCCCGCCGAAGATATCGATACCRCACTGCTCGGTCCACTGGCTGAGCCCTATCGACCACTGTGGCTGGGACCGACCGATGACGGTGGCGTGGCGGCGATCGTCAGCCTGCAAGGCCTGAACGACCCTGCCCTGTTGCACGTTCAGGCGTTGGATTTGCCAGGCGTTGAACTGGTCGACCGGCTCGGTGAATTGAACAGCGTTTTCGCCGCAACACAGATCAGTGCAGCGGAACTCAAACTGGCCTCCTGCGCGTTGATCGTACTGGTGTTGATGCTGCCATTCGGTCTCGGTGGCGCCTTGCGCATCGTCGCCCTGCCATTACTCGCCGCGCTGTGCAGCCTGGCCAGTCTCGGCTGGCTGGGGCAACCGCTGACGCTGTTCAGCCTGTTTGGCCTACTGCTGGTGACGGCGATCAGCGTCGATTACGCGATCCTCATGCGCGAACAGGTCGGCGGCGCGGCCGTGAGCCTGCTGGGCACCTTGCTGGCGGCGCTGACCACGTGGCTGTCGTTCGGTCTGCTCGCGGTGTCCAGCACACCGGCTGTGAGCAATTTTGGCCTGTCGGTGAGTCTGGGCCTGGCCTTCAGTTTCATCCTGGCGCCGTGGGCGGGACGACATGTCCACAGTATTACGGTCACGGAGTCGGCAGCATGATGACCGCCCTGTTTTGGCTGATGGCCCTCGCGTTGTTCGCCGTGGCCACCCGTGTCGGCCGTCATTTCGGTCTGATCCCCATCGTCAGCCAATTGCTGTTGGCAACGTTCGGCCTGCCGCTGCTGATGTACTTCTGGATCGAACCCGGTTGGCAGCTCAGCGGCGCTGACCTGATCTCGCCCGCATGGCTGAAAAACCTTTACAGCCTGAGCTTCGCCTTGCTACTGGGGCACATTCTCAGCGACGTGATCGACCTGCGGCTGGATCGCCAGAGCCTGAAAATCGCCCTGCCGAGTTTTTGCATTCCGTTCGCTGGCGGGCTGGCGACCGCGGTCTGGTTGCTGCCCGCACAACCGTGGATCAGTTCACTGGCGGTGGGTCTGGTATTCGCCATCACGGCGATCCCGGTGTTGTATTTGTACCTGCGGCACATCAACTACCCGCCTGACGCCACCCGGCGTCTGGTGCAGACTGCGATCCTCATCGACCTGGCGTGCTGGACGCTGTTCGGACTCGCTCAAGGCAGCCTGCACCTGAGCAGCCTTCTGTTGCCGCTGGCCGGCGCATGTCTGCCGGTGCTGTTGCGATTGCTCGGTTTGCGTCAGGCGTTGCTGCACAGTGGCTGCTTCTTCGCACTGCTGGTGGTCGCCGAGCATTTCAAGCTCAATGCGCTGATTTTCGGCATCGGTTATCTGCTGTGCATGGCGGCGTTGAAAGTGCCGCTGGTGTGGCCAATACCGGCGCTCTGGATGAGCCGTTTGCAAACCTGGATCGCCATTCCGCTGATCCTCACGTTCGGCATCGTGCAGATCAACGTACACGCCGCCATCTCCAGCCTGAGCTGGCTGCAACTGGCCGCCCTGCTGCTGTTGCCGATTGCCAGCAAATTACTGGGCAACTGGCTGGGACTTGGCTGGGCCGGTGCCTCCTTTGAAGGCGCCAGCCGTTGGCGAGAAAGCCTGCTGCTGAATATTCGTGGCTTGAGCGAAATCGTTTTTCTCAACCTGCTGCTGCAACTACAGCTCATCAGCCCGGCGCTGTACTTTGCGCTGATGGTGATGGGCCTGATCGCGACATTACTGCCGGCTCTGGCCGGCATGCACACTCCCCCTCTGAACATCGCCGCCCCGGCAAGGAGCCCTCGTGCCAACAGTTGAAATGCAACGTCGACAAGTCGTCGTCATCGGCGCGGGGCCCTCGGGTGCCATCGCTGCCGCGCTGCTCAAACGCAACGGTCACGATGTGCTGATGATCGAACGCCAGCACTTCCCACGCTTTTCCATCGGCGAAAGCCTATTGTCGCATTGCCTGGATTTCGTCGAAGAAGCCGGCATGCTCGATGCCGTGAATGCAGCCGGTTTCCAGCTCAAGAACGGTGCCGCGTTTGCCTGGGGTGAGCAGTACAGCGCCTTTGATTTCGGCGACACGTTCAGCCATGGCAAGCCGACCACGTTTCAGGTGCAGCGCGCCGATTTCGACAAGCTGCTGGCCGATCAGGCCGCGCTGCAAGGCGTGGAAGTTCGTTATGGCGAAGCCATCGTCAGCGTCGATTTCGACTTGCCGAAACCGCAGCTCGACGTGCTGCGCGAAGACGGCAGCCAGTACCGCGTCGAAGCGGATTTCGTGTTGGATGCAAGCGGCTATGGTCGGGTGCTGCCGCGTCTGCTGGACCTTGAAGCGCCATCGAATTTTCCGGTGCGCCAAGCCGTTTTCACCCACATCGAAGACCACATCGACAGTCCGGCTTTCGAGCGGGAAAAAATCCTTATCACCACCCATCCCATCCATCGCGACATCTGGTTCTGGACCATCCCGTTCAGCAACGGTCGCTGTTCGGTGGGCGTGGTCGCAGCCGCCGAACATTTCGAAGGCCGCATGGAGAATCTGGACGAATGCCTGCGCGGGTTCATCGCTGAAACCCCAAGCCTGGCCGGCGTCCTGAAAAATGCCGCGTGGGACACCCCTGCACGAACCATCGGCGGCTACTCAGCCAACGTCAAAACTTTGCACGGCCCGGGCTTTGCGCTGCTCGGCAACGCCGCAGAATTCCTCGACCCGGTGTTCTCCTCCGGTGTGACCATCGCCATGCGTTCGGCGAGCATGGCCGCCGGCGTGTTGCATCGCCAACTGCAAGGGGAACGCGTCGACTGGCAGACCGAATTCGCCGAACCGCTCAAGCGCGGCGTCGACACCTTCCGCTGCTACGTCGAAGGCTGGTACGCCGGGACCTTCCAGGATGTGATCTACCATCCAGGCAGCTCACCGGACATCCGCCGCATGATCAGCGCGATTCTCGCCGGTTATGCCTGGGACGAGCGCAACCCGTTCGTCAGTGAACCCAAGCGTCGGCTGCGGGTGTTGTCAGAACTCTGCGCAAGAGATGTCACATGAATGACAGAACCGCCTGTTTGCGGCGCAATTCCCTTGAAGGTAATGCTTGATGACCCGTTTTCTGCTCCTGGGGTGCCTGCTGTTGCTGAGCGCTTGCGCCAGCCGGGCACCGCTGCCCGAGCACCTGCCAAACCTGACGCTGCCCCTGCAAATGCACATCCAGCGCCTGGTGGCCGACCAACGTCAGGACTGGGTATTGGTGATCCAGCAGGAAGACGCAGGTCTTCGCTGGTCGATGATGGACTTGCTGGGCATTCCACAGGCACGTCAGATCCTGATCGATGACAAGTGGCAGGCCGACGGCCTGTTGCCGCCCAACCCGGAAGCCAGGGAGCTTTTCGCCGCATTACTGTTTGCCCTGACCCCCAAGGATGAACTGACGGGCAACTATCCCACCGCCTGGCAGCACGGCAATCAACGTTCCCTGCCCAAGCGCTGGGATGTCAGTTATTCACAACCCATGACCTTCGAATTGAACCTGCCCAAGGGGCCCCGGTATCAAGTCACGCCACTGAGCGGGGAAGCGCCATGACGGCTTATCTGAACGCCCTCGGCGTGATCTGCGCGTTGGGGCGTGGCAAACGCGAAGTCACCGCCAATCTGTTTGCCGGAGACTGCTCAGGCCTGCGCACCGAGACCGGCTGGGTACCGGAGCGCGCCTTGCCGGTGGCGGCCGTGAGCGGTGAACTGCCACAGATCCCGGTTGAGCTGGAAAAACAAAACACCCGCAACAACCAATTGCTGCTGGAAGCCGCATTGCAAATTCGTGCAGAGATTGACCAGGCGATCCAGACCTACGGTCGTGACCGTATCGGTGTGATTCTGGGCACCAGTACCTCGGGCATCGATGAGGCCAGCCGTGGGTTGGCCCATTACATCCGCGAACACGAATTTCCTGCTGAGTACGACTATCAGCAACAAGAACTCGGTGCACCGGCCAATTTTCTGGCCGACTGGCTGCAATTGAGTGGCCCGGCCTATGTGATTTCCACCGCCTGCACCTCCAGTGCTCGGGCGCTGATGAGTGCCCAACGGCTGCTGAATCTGGGCCTGTGCGATGCAGTGTTGTGCGGCGGCGTCGACAGTTTGTGCAAACTGACCCTCAACGGTTTCTCGGCGCTGGAAGCGGTGTCCGGGAAGCGCTGCAATCCATTTTCGGTCAACCGCAACGGCATCAACATCGGCGAGGCGGCCGTGTTGTTTCTAATGACCAAAAACGCCGGAGCTGGCCAAGCCATCGCCCTGCTCGGCAGCGGCGCCAGTTCCGATGCGCACCATATCTCTGCGCCGGAACCGACCGGCCGGGGTGCCCTGCAAGCCATGAGCAAAGCCCTGAATCGGGCCAACCTGCAACCGCAGCAAATCCATTACCTGAACCTGCACGGCACCGCGACCCAGCATAACGACGCCATGGAAAGCCTCGCCGTAACGGCGCTGTTCCCGCAAGGCGTTCCCTGCTCGTCGACCAAACCGATGACCGGCCACACCCTCGGTGCCGCTGGCGCCCTGGAAGCCGCGTTCTGCTGGCTGAGCCTGAGCCCGGACAACCGCGACCACGCGCTGCCACCGCACCTCTGGGACGCCCAGCCCGACCCGCTGCTGCCCGCCTTGCACTGGGTGACCCCGGCCGATCGCCTGACGTCCATTGCACCTCGCTATCTGATGAGCAATTCCTTTGCCTTCGGTGGCAACAACGTCAGCCTGATTATCGGAGACGCACCATGATTGACTGGACGCTCGCCGAGTTGCTGCCGCACGCTGGCGACATGATCCTTATCGAGCAGATTCTGGCGTTCGATGAAGAGCAGATTCACACCCGCCTGATCGTCAGACCTGGCGGCCTGTTCAACAGTCCCGATGGCAGCCTGCCGGCCTGGGTCGGCATCGAGCTGATGGCCCAGAGCGTCGCCGCATTCGCCGGTTGCCGTGCGCGCCAGCGCGGTGATGCAGTGGAGTTGGGCTTTCTGCTCGGCAGCCGTAAGTTCGAATGCAACGTCGAGCAGTTCCCGGCCGGCACCGAACTGACCATCCACGGCATTCGCTCGCTGGAAGACGACAATGGCATGGGCGTGTTCGAATGCCATATCAACGCCCCCGGCATCCACGCCAGCGCCCGCCTGAACGTCTATCGTCCACCTCAGGCCGCGCAATATCTTCATGAACCCCAAGGAGTCCAGTCATGACTGAATCCGTACTGGTCACCGGTTCCAGCCGTGGCATCGGCCGTGCCATCGCCCTGCGTCTGGCCCAGGCCGGGCATGACATCGTGCTGCATTGCCGCAACGGTCTGGCAGATGCCATCGCCGTCAAGGGTGAAATCGAAGCCTTGGGCCGCAATGCACGCGTCCTGCAATTCGATGTGTCCGACCGCGCCAGCTGCAAAGCCATTCTCGAAGCCGACGTAGAAGCCCACGGTGCCTATTACGGCGTGGTGCTCAACGCCGGCCTGACGCGTGACGGTGCTTTTCCGGCGCTGAGCGAGGATGATTGGGATGTGGTGATGCGCACTAACCTCGACGGGTTCTATAACGTGCTGCACCCGGTGATGATGCCGATGATCCGTCGTCGCGCCGCCGGGCGAATCGTCTGCATCACCTCGGTTTCCGGCTTGATCGGCAATCGCGGCCAGGTCAACTACAGTGCTTCCAAGGCCGGTCTGATCGGCGCGGCCAAGGCGCTGGCGATTGAATTGGGCAAGCGCAAAATCACCGTCAATTGCGTCGCGCCCGGCCTGATCGACACTGCCATGCTCGATGAAAACGTGCCCGTGGAAGAACTGATGAAAATGATCCCCGCACAACGCATGGGCACCCCCGAAGAGGTGGCCGGCGCGGTGAATTTCCTGATGTCGGCGGAAGCGTCGTACATCACCCGGCAGGTTCTGGCCGTCAATGGAGGCCTGTGCTGATGAAGCGCGTTGTCGTCACCGGCATGGCCGGCATCACCTCGCTGGGTAGCGATTGGGAAACCATCGCTGGCCACTTCGCTGCCAACCACAGCGGCATTCGCCGCATGGACGAGTGGGATCGTTTCACCGAACTTAACACGCGCCTGGCCGCCCCCATCGATGACTTCAAGGTCCCGAGCCACTGGACCCGCAAGCAACTGCGCAGCATGGGCCGGGTGTCGCGGCTTGCGGTGGGCGCTGCCGAGCAAGCGCTGGCCGATGCTGGATTGCTTGGCGATGAGTCGATCAAGGACGGGCGCATGGGCGTCGCATGCGGCTCATCCACCGGCAGTACCGACGAGATCAAGGCGTTCGGCAACATGCTGCTCAACTCGGTGGCCGAAGGCCTGAACGCCAACTCCTACGTGCGGATGATGCCGCACACCACGGCCGCGAATATCAGCATCTTCTTCGGCCTCACCGGTCGGTTGATCCCGACGTCCAGCGCCTGCACCAGCGGCAGCCAGGGCATCGGTTACGCCTACGAGTCGATCAAGTTCGGCCGCCTGCCGCTGATGCTTGCTGGCGGCGCCGAAGAGCTGTGCCCGACCGAAGCCATGGTCTTCGACGCGCTCTACGCCACCAGCCTGAAAAACGACGCCCCGCACACCAGCCCACGTCCTTATGACAAGGGTCGCGACGGCCTGGTGATCGGTGAAGGCGGTGGCATGCTGGTGCTTGAAGAGCTGGAGCACGCCCTGGCTCGCGGTGCGCGCATCCACGCCGAACTCGTCGGCTTCGGCAGCAACGCCGACGGCCAGCACACTACCCGTCCAGAGCAGCTCACCATGCGCCGCGCCATGGAACTGGCCCTGGAAGACGCAGGGCTTCAGCCTTCAGACATCGGCTACGTGAACGGCCACGGCACCGCGACAGAACAGGGCGACATTGCCGAAACACTGGCAACCAGCGCGTTGTTCGGCGAACACATGCCGATCAGCTCGCAGAAAAGCTTTCTCGGCCACACGTTGGGCGCGTGCGGGGCACTGGAATCATGGTTCAGCATTGAAATGATGAATCGCGATTTGTATGCACACACCTTGAACCTCGACGAGGTCGATCCGCATTGCGGCAAGCTGGATTACCTGCGCGGCGAGTTTCGGCAGATGAGTAACCAGTATGTGATGAACAACAACTTCGCCTTCGGTGGTGTGAATACTTCGCTGATTTTTCGGCGCTGGTCGTGACTTAGAACTTCAAGGTCAAGGATATCGTCAGCGTCTACACGCGCAATGAGCGCAAGGCCCCCAAGACCGATGAATGCCACATCGGGTTGCGTTGAAGGGGGTCTGGTGAAGGTGCAGTCATCAGTCTGGTTCTACCTGAGGCGCGCAAGCGCCTTCTTCCAACGCCGCCGGGCCCTCGAACTCAGTCTGCAGTAGCGCCAAAAACGCCTCCCGAGCGGGGTGTCGACCTGCGTTTTCATGCCAATAAAAAAGGTTGTCGATACTCGTCAATTCCGGGAACTCATATCCTTGCCAACCCGCACTTTGGCGGTATTGCTCATAGATACCGCGAGGTACCAGCGCAACGCCGGCACCGGCACTGACGCAACCCACTATGGTGCCGTAGCTTGCAATGCTGACGATCGGCAACACCTGATCATGGCGCAACAGCCACTGCTCCAGCGCCAACCGGTAAGGACAGCCCGGGGGCCACATGAAAATTTCCTTACCTTGCAGATCCGCTGCTTTGCGTAATGGCCCATGCGACTCGGACGCGATGAGAATCAAATCTTCCCGGTACACCACTGCCCGCTCGAGACCGGGGCGTTCAATGTTCACCGCCACGATCACCCCATCAAGTCGGTGATGCTGAACGTCGTCCAGCAGTTGAGCCCAAGTGCCAGTGCTCAACTCCAGCGATACCTGCGGGTACAGCGCATGGTACTTGGCCAATAACCGTGGCAACCGCCCCGTAGCACTGGATTCAATGGCGCCAATGCGCAGAGGACCGCCAGGCGTATTGGTGGGCGCTACCGCGCGTTTAGCTTCTTCAGCCAACCCCAGGATTTTCGTCACGTAATCGAGAAAAACCACCCCGGCAGGAGTGATCTGCAACCCTCGACCCTCGCGAAAAAACAGCGGTGTACCCAGCTCTCGCTCCAGGGACTTGAGTCGTGCGGTGATATTGGACGGCACGCAGTGCAACAACTCGGCGGCGCGCGCGATGCTGCCGACGTCATAAACCGTCTTGAACATACGCAGTTGGGACAATTCCATCGTTCACCCACAGTGAATGGACAGCTCAGTTTAAGTCACTTGTAGTAAACACTGGTGTTTTTGATACTTCAACCGGCGCACGTTGCAGTGCGTCGTTGCCCTTTCCTATCCCTCGATAAACAGGAGTTTTCATGGAGTTAGTTGAGCGGAAAATCCAGTCCCTAGCCGAAAGTGTTTTTACCCACAAAGCCTTGGATAATGCGTTCTATCGACGGTGGATGGGCGGCTCACTGCCCCTCGCCGACGTTGAGGTGTTTGCTCGAAACTACCTGGCCCGTACCACACAGACTTCTCGTATGGTTGCCCTATCATTTATGGGCACTGACGACCTGTATGCTCAAGTCGAAATCGTCAAAAACTTGTACTCCGAAATGGGCTACGGCAACCCGGAAAAGGCCCACCTTGCCTTACTGGAAAGTTACCTCATCGACCTTCTCAGCCGTCTCGCTGATCGGCCGTACAGCATGGACGAACTCACGGCTTTGCCTGTGCTGGAAAGCACCCACACGTTTAGCCGCGAACAATTGAGTCTTTATACCGACGGTGGCCATAACAACAATCCACGCCATGTGCTCGGCACTTTGTTGGCTCAAGAGTGGCTGGCCTATTCGATGCTCACCCGTTTGTACGAAGGGGCACGCAACTATAAGCACCTGTACGCCAATAACGACGATTTTCATGAGCACTGCGAGTACTTCTACATCCACATCGGGGATGCAGAAAAAGAACATAAGATTCAGGCGGTGAAAGCAGCCACTCAAGAATGCACCACCGACCGGGACATAGAGGAAGTCAGCGCTTCGTTCAACAGCTTCCTGAACATCACCGAGCAGTACTGGGACGGTATAGCCCGTGCCATGCCCAGCATGCAAAATCGGGCCGCGTCCAAGGTTACGGCTTAATGAATAAAAGGCCCGGCATAAAAATCGCTTTGGCGGTGATTTTTGTAATCCTTTGCTGGGCCTATTCCCCCATTGGAATTCACATCGGGCTAAAGGCCTATGAGCCCGGTCATCTCGCGCTGCTGCGATTTCTCATCGCATCAACGTTCATGGCTGGCGTTGCATTGGTGATGCGTATTTCCCTGCCTCGCCTGAAAGACTTGCCACTGCTGGCGGTGCTGGGGTTCTTTGCCGTCAGCCTGCACCACATAGCCCTGAACAACGGCCAACAAGGTGTTAGCGCCGGGGCCGCCAGCGTACTGGCACAATCCACGCCGCTGTTCAGCACGTTATTGGCACATTTCGCGTTCAAAGATCGGGTCAACGGCTGGCAATGGATCTGTGTGCTATGCGGGCTACTCGGCGCCGCGGTGGTAGTCACCGGGGATAGTGGTTTTGGTGAACTGGACGCGCATGGGCTGTTGATTCTGTTGGCGGCGTTGTCCTGGAGTCTGTATTTCGCCTTGCAAAAACGCCATTCCCATCGTTATGACGGGTTGACGATGGTGTGTTACACGATTTGGTCAGGCACGGTACTGCTGCTTGTTTATGTCCCGGGGCTGTGGAATCAAGCACAAAATGCCTCAACTTCGGTCAACCTCGCGGTGCTCATTCTGGGCATCTTCCCCAGCGCCCTCGCGTACCTCGCGTGGGCATACGTACTGGCGCAGAGCAATGTGAGCCGCGCGTCCATTTCGCTTTACCTGATTCCCCCCACAGCGATGTTGATGGCCTCGTTAGTTCTGAGTGAACGCCCTACTGCCATGGTCATCACTGGAACGGCCATTGTGCTGACGAGCGTACTCGCCCTCAATCTCGAACCCTCTAAAGCCGCAGTTCCTGTCGACAAAGTTTGAACAGAGGTCGTAACCACCTATGAATGACGCAGAAAATCCGACCCTGGCCTACGAACACCATGTGTTGATTTGCACCAATCTGCGCCCCGATGGGCGCCGTAGTTGCTCGGGCTCAGGTGCTCATGAACTGCTCAGCGCAGCAAAACGCAAGCTCGCCAAAATGGGTGAACCGGGAACATCGCGCGCCAACGCATCGGGCTGCCTAGGCCGCTGCGACCACGGCCCGGTCATGGTGATTTACCCCGCTAATTTGTGGTTCTCATGCAAGACGCCGCAACAGGTTGAACGCATTCTCGATCAACACCTTTTGCGCCCCGATCAGCAATTTTGAACGAATGGCCTTCAGCAGGAATCCACGCCATGACCTGGACAGATGAAGACATGTGCATCGCACAGTGGATGCTGGCCGAATACCGAAAACTGAACTTTCTACCGCAAGCCCTCGCGGCGCGGGAGATCCGTCTGATGTTCGGCGAAGCTTATGTATACCAAAACCGCCACGGAAACTGGGCCGTAAACAAGCCGATACTCGAAGCCTTCAAAACACTGACTGCTGAGTACGTGGTATGGAGCCGAAGCTTTCAACTATGGAGGCCAAGAACCGCACAAGATCCGACTGGCACGCGCGTGAGCCGCTGACAAAATATCCCGACGGATGCGATGCAGCAGGATTCCTGGCCTCGCGAAACATCTGAGTGCCCCCCTCCACGCCTGCGGTGCACTGGAGTCCTGGTGTGAATACTTCGCTGATATTTCGGCGCTGGTCATAAGCAACGAACAGACACAAACGGAAAGTGGAGTATTCCATTTCGGAAACGTCCCACAACCAGAGTTGAGGCTTTGCGCTAGGTTCAATGTCCC
>NZ_JBFULH010000038.1:0-22270 GCF_056400445.1 Pseudomonas sp. P5_B2
CGGCTGCCATCGATCTCGATGTCGCCGACCTTGATCCGGCCGCTGGTGGGTTCTTCGAGAAAATTCAGGCAACGCAGAAACGTGGTTTTGCCCGAGCCGCTAGGCCCGATGATCGCCACGACCTCACCTTCCTTCACTTGCAGATCGATGCCGTTGAGCACGACTTGACCCTTGAACTGCTTTGTCAGTTTTTCCACGACAATCATGGGGTCAGGACTCCTGATCGTGCCGATTGACCCGCTCTTCCAACTTGTTCTGCAGGTGCGACAGCACCGTGGCCAGAATCCAGTAGATCAGCGCGGCGGCAAGATACATGGTGAAAATTTCGAAGGTGCGAGCGGTAATCAGCTGCGCCTGACGGAACAGTTCCGGCACTTGAATGGTGGCGGCCAGCGCCGTGTCCTTGACCAGCGAAATGAAGCTGTTGCCCAGCGGCGGCAAGGCCGTGCGCATCGCTTGCGGCAGGATGGCCCGACGCAGGGTTTGCGCACGGGTCATGCCGATACTCGCGGCAGCTTCCCACTGGCCGCGCTCGATGGAGCTGATCGCGGCACGCAGGATTTCGCAGGCGTAGGCGGCCATGTTCAGCGAGAAGCCAATCATCGCCGCTGGCAGCGGATCAAGTTCGATGCCCAGTTGCGGCAAGCCGTAATAGATCACGAAGAGTTGCACCAGCAACGGCGTGCCGCGAAAGAACGACACGTAGATGCGGGCGATCCAGCTCACCAGTTTGAAGCGCGACAGGCGCATCAGCGCCAGGCCGAAACCCATCACCAGGCCGAAGAACATCCCGCCCAGGCTGAGGATCACTGTGTAGTACGCGCCCTTGAGCAGAAAGGGCGCGGATTCCAGTGCCAGTTGGAAAGCTGCTTCCATTATTGAGTGACGTCAGCGCTGAAGTATTTTTCCGAAAGCTTTTTCAGCGTACCGTCGGCACGCAGCTTGTCGATCGCTTTGTCGATCGCTGCAAGCAACTCAGGCTCGCCTTTGCGCAGGGCAATACCGGCTTCCTGGCGGGAAAACGCTTCGCCGGCGGCGGAAGTATCCTTGGCTTTTTTGGCGTATTCCAGCGCGGCGAGGCGGTCGATCAGGATGACGTCGATGCGGCCGACGCGCAGGTCCTGGAACTTGGTCGGATCATCGTCATAGGTTTTGATGTCGGCTTTTGGGACGTTTTCCTTGACCCACTGCTCGTAGTTGGTGCCCAGGCCTACGCCGACTTTCTTGCCGGCCAGGTCGGCGGAGGTCTTGACGGTGTCTTTGTTCTTGGTCAGGGTCAGCGCCTGAATCCCCGAGACGGTATACGGCACGGAGAAGTCATACTTCTTCTTGCGCTCTTCGGAGATGGTCACCTGGTTGATCACCACGTCCAGACGCTTGGATTCCAGCGCTGCGAGGATGCCGTCCCATTTGGTCGGTTGCAGTTTGGCCTTCACACCCAGCTCTTTGGCCAGGGCTTCGGAGAACTCGACTTCGAAGCCGGACAGTTTGCCGTCGGCGTCGACGAAGCTGAACGGTGGATAAGTGCCTTCCAGGCCGACGTTGATCACGCCAGCGTCTTTGATTTTTTGCAGTTGCTCACCGGCAACTGCCTGGCCCAGCAAACCGGCGCTCAGCGCCAGGCCCAGTGAACCGACCAGCAGGTTTCGACGTAGTGCGGAAAAATTCATGAAAAGCCCCTGTGTTTTCTTATGGAAGACGCTTTAAGAAGGTTGGCAAATTCGGGATTTGGACGACTGCAATATCCTGCCCTAAAGCAGCTTATGCGTCTCGCTGCAAATTCGCCTGCGGCGCGACTATATGATGGCGTCTTTAGATTGGAAAATACTCAATATTGATCTAGTTATTTCCAAATCGCATATTCAATCGGATGCAAGATCGTTCCCACGCTCCGCGTGGGAATGCCTCTAGGGACGCTCCGCGTCCAGTGACGCAGAGTGTCACAAGCTGCATAGCGATCGGCTAAAAAAAGTCTTTGTAGGCAAACAATGCCGGCGCCCCACCGGTGTGCAGGAAGATAATTGGCCCCCCATCGAAGCGCCCGCGTCCAATACCATCGAGCAACCCGGCCATGGCCTTGCCGGTATAAACCGGGTCCAGCAGCAAACCTTCCTGACTGGCCAGCAGCTTCACCGCCGCCAGTGTTCCGGCATTCGGCTCGCCATAGCGCGGGCCGAAATATTCGTCCCACAGTTCAATTTTGAAACTCGCTGGCAGCTGCACGCCCAGCAACTCGGCCGTGCGCTCGGCAAGGCCTTGGACTTTCGGTCGCTGATCTTCATCGCTACGGGAAACCGTGACGCCGATCACTGGCAAATCCGGCAGTGCTTCACTCAGTGCCAACGCCAGACCGCTATGGGTGCCGGCGCTGCCCRATGCGAGGACTACGGCGGCAAATTGCAGGCCGGTGTCTTTGATCTGCTCGGCCAGTTCCAGACCGGCGCGTACATAACCCAATGCGCCCAAGGCATTCGAACCACCAATTGGCACCAGATACGGCTTTTTGCCGTTGTTGCGCAGGCGCTCGGCCAAGGCCTGCAATTGCTCGTCGGCGTTGTCGAGGTTTTCTACCAGTTCGACCTTGGCATCGAACAGGTCCAGCAACAGCCGATTGCCGTTGCCGACATAGTTGGCGTCGTCGGTCCCCAAAGGGTTTTCCAGCAACGCTACGCAACCCAGGCCCAGTTTGGCGGCAATGGCGGCTGTCTGGCGCACGTGGTTGGACTGGAGCGCGCCTGCGGTGATGAGCGTGTCGGCGCCTTGTGCCAGTGCATCGGCGGCGAGGTATTCCAGTTTGCGCAGCTTGTTGCCGCCCATGGCCAGCGGCGTAAGGTCATCGCGTTTGACGTACACATCGCGGCCCAGCCAGGTCGACAAGCGTTCAAGTTTTTCCAGGGCAGTGGGGTGGCCGAGTAAATCGAGACGGTTAAAACGAGCGAGCTGTTGTTTGATCATGGGTCCGTACTGGCGGAGAAAGATGTCTGGACTATAGGCACGCCCATTTGCCTGGGCAACCGCCAATCACTTATAGCCAAAGGTTCTGAACTCTGCACAATTGGTTCTTAATTCGGCTTCAAGACCTTGCCGTAAAGTAAACCCCGTCAGCGCGGCCAGACAGTCCGGCCGCCCGTGAGGAGTTTTTACCGTGAGCGAGCGTTCCAGTCATTGGCAACTGCAGACCATCGTCAGCCAACTGCGCACGGCGCGTGCTGAGTGGCGCGCACAAAATGGCCGTGCCAGCACCGAACAGGGCGGACGCGAATTGCCTTCGCGAGCGGCCATGTCGGAGATTCTTGAAGCACTCTGCGGGGCGTTGTTCCCCATGCGCCTGGGGCCGGTGGATTTGCGCGAAGAGAGTGAGGACTTCTACGTCGGCCACACTCTGGATGTGGCGTTGAATGCGCTGCTGGCGCAGGCTCGGCTGGAGTTGCACTACGCCGCTCGCCACAGTCAGCAGGCGGAGGCTGACATCGAAGACAAAACCATTCAGATCATTCAGGACTTTGCGCTCGCCTTGCCGGGGCTGCGCAGTTTGCTGGATAGCGATGTGCTGGCGGCCTATCACGGCGACCCGGCAGCGCGCAGTGTCGATGAAGTGTTGCTCTGCTACCCAGGCATTCTGGCGGTGATTCACCATCGCTTGGCCCACCATTTGTATCGCGCCGGGTTGCCGTTGCTGGCGCGGATCAGCTCGGAAATCGCCCATTCTGCCACCGGTATCGACATTCATCCTGGCGCGCAGATCGGTCGCAGCTTCTTCATTGATCACGGAACGGGCGTGGTGATCGGCGAGACCGCGATTATCGGTGAGCGGGTGCGGATTTATCAGGCGGTCACCTTGGGTGCCAAACGTTTCCCGTCTGACGAGGACGGTCAGTTGCAGAAAGGCCATCCGCGCCATCCGATTGTCGAGGATGACGTGGTGATCTATGCCGGGGCGACGATTCTGGGGCGGATCACGATTGGCAAGGGTTCGACCATTGGTGGGAACGTCTGGCTGACCCGTAGCGTGCCGGCGGGCTGCAACCTGACGCAGGCGAATTTGCAGCATGATGATGGGACGCAGAAGTAAGCCGCGAAATCTGCGCTGACTGATCCACCGTCTTCGCGAGCAAGCCCGCTCCCACATTAGATTGAGTCGCTGGCATCAACGCGATCAAATGTGGGAGCGGGCTTGCTCGCGAAAGATTTCAAGTCGATCCCAGTAGTCGTCGTCAGCTAAATCTCAACTGAACGAATCCTCAAAAAACCTCCTCCTACCCATCCTTGAGCTAGCTTACAAGCACGACCGTCGAGCCTCGGGATTAGTCCTTAGCCCCCTATCCATGTTTAACTTGAACGTTCATTCAAGTTAAACCGGCGGTTCGCTGCCCGCTCACAACAGGAGGCTTGCCTTTGCTGAGTCCGATTTTTACAGCCACGTTTTACCCCGTCGAGGTGCACGTTTCATGAGTGCATCGTCCCTTCCTCCCAGCGGCCTGGTCCGCATGAACCCGCCGGTGTTCTACTTCTCGGCGAGCTTCATTCTGCTCTTCGGCATTGTCGTTATCGCCATGCCTGAACAGGCCGGTGCCTGGTTGCTGGCGGCGCAAAACTGGGCGGCCAATACGGTCGGCTGGTACTACATGCTCGCGATGACCCTGTATCTGGTCTTCGTGGTGGTCACCGCCTTGTCCGGCTACGGCAAGATCAAGCTCGGTGCCGACCACGACGAACCCGAATTCAGTTACCTGTCCTGGGCCGGCATGCTGTTCGCCGCCGGGATCAGCATCACGCTGTTTTTCTTTTGCGTATCCGAACCGCTGACCCACTTGGCGCAACCGCCGCAAGGCGAGGCTGGGACGGCGGATGCGGCGCGTCAGGCGATGCAGATTCTGTTTCTGCACTGGGGTCTGCACGGCTGGGGTGTGTTCGCTTTTGTCGGCATGGCGCTGGCCTATTTCGCTTACCGCCACAACCTGCCGCTGGCCCTGCGTTCGGCGTTGTATCCACTGATCGGCAAGCGCATCAACGGCCCCATCGGTTATGCGGTGGACGGCTTTGGCATCATCGCCACGGTGTTCGGTCTCGGTGCCGACATGGGCTTCGGTGTGCTGCACCTCAACTCCGGGCTGGATTACCTGTTCGGCATCGCTCACACCCAGTGGATTCAGGTCGGTTTGATCACGCTGATGATGGGCGCGGCGATCATCGTCGCGGTGTCCGGCGTCGATAAGGGCGTGCGGGTGATGTCCGACATCAACATGCTGCTGGCCTGCGCGCTGTTGCTCTTCGTGCTGTTCGCCGGCCCCACGCAGCACCTGCTAAATACCTTGATCCAGAACGTCGGCGACTACCTCGGCGCCTTGCCGATGAAGAGTTTTGACCTTTACGCCTATGACAAACCGAGCGACTGGCTCGGCGGCTGGACGGTGTTCTATTGGGCCTGGTGGATCGCATGGTCGCCGTTCGTGGGCCTGTTTATCGCGCGCATTTCTCGTGGCCGGACCATCCGCGAATTCGTTTTCGGCGTGTTGCTGATCCCGCTCGGCTTCACCCTGGCGTGGATGTCGATTTTCGGTAACAGCGCCATCGACCAAGTGCTCAATCATGGCATGAGCGCGCTCGGCATGTCGGCCATCGACAACCCGTCGATGACCCTCTACCTACTGCTGGAAACCTACCCGTGGAGCAAAACCGTTATTGCCGTGACGGTGTTCATCAGCTTCGTGTTCTTCGTCACCTCAGCCGACTCCGGCACGGTGGTGCTGTCGACGTTGTCCGCCAAGGGTGGCAATCCAGATGAAGACGGGCCGAAATGGCTGCGGGTGTTCTGGGGCGCGATGACCGCGCTGGTGACCAGTGCGCTGTTGTTCTCCGGCAGCATCGATGCGTTGAAGTCGGCGGTGGTACTGACCTCGCTGCCGTTTTCGCTGATCCTGTTGTTGATGATGTGGGGGCTGCACAAGGCGTTCTACCTGGAGTCCCAGAAGCAGATCGCGCAACTGCATTCCCTGGCGCCAGTGGCCGGCTCACGACGCGGTGGCTGGCGTCAGCGCTTGAGTCAGGCAGTGCACTTCCCGTCCCGCGATGAGGTGTACCGTTTTCTCGATACGACGGTGCGACCGGCGATTGAGGAAGTGTCGGCGGTGTTCGTCGAAAAGGGTTTGAACGTGATCACGCAACCAGACCCGGTCAACGACAGCGTCAGCCTGGAAATCGGTCACGGTGAACAGCACCCATTTATTTATCAGGTGCAGATGCGCGGCTATTTCACGCCATCCTTTGCCCGAGGCGGCATGGGGTCCAAGCAACTCAACAACCGTCGTTACTACCGGGCAGAAGTGCATTTGAGCGAGGGCAGTCAGGACTACGATCTGGTGGGTTACACCAAGGATCAAATCATCAACGACATCCTTGATCAGTACGAACGGCATCTGCAGTTTTTGCATTTGGTGCGATGATTGAAAACCGTTGCGCCGGGCCTGTTTCAGGCTTCGGCGCTCATCACCATGAACAGCACCAGCGCAGCCACCGGCACACTGAACACCGCCGTGCCGATCACCAGCTCTGAACTCAAGGGCTGGCCGGCAGTGACCACACCGATGGCTCCGTTGATCACCGTCAATGCCAACCACAGGACCACAAAGCTGTAGGTCAGCGTCTGGCGGCTGAAGCCGATTTTTTCGCCGATGAACAGCATCATGGCGAGGAGGGCCAGGCCGAAGGTGATGATGATGGCTGTGTGCATGATGAGGTCCATCCTTTAAATTTTTGTTGCCTGTTAAACCGCCTTCGCGGTCAAGCCCGCTCCCACATTTGACCGAGTTGCTAGATTTAACGCGGTCAAATAATGTGGGAGCGGGCTTGCTCGCGAAGGGTTCAATGCGGTCTTCATATGATCATAGTTAAACCAACCCACCATTAGCGCGCAAAATCTGCCCATTGACCCAAGCCGAATCCGGCCCCGCCAGAAACGACACTACCCGAGCAATATCCTCCGGCTGACCCAGGCGCTCCAGCGGCGGCATCTTGGCGAAATTCTGAATCTGTTCTTCACTCTTGCCGTGCAAAAACAACTCGGTGGCAACCGGCCCCGGCGCCACGGCATTCACGGTGATATTGCGCCCGCGCATTTCCTTGGCAAACACCTGAGTCAGCGATTCCACCGCCGCTTTGCTGGCGATGTACACCGCATAACCCGGCAGATTCAGGCCGACAGTGCTGCTGGAAAAGTTGACGATCCGCCCGCCACTGTTCAATCGCGTCGCCGCTTCACGCAACGTGTTGAACGTACCGCGTGCGTGGATGTTGAAGGTCTGCTCGAACAGTTCATCGGTGTGTTGTGCCAGCGGCAGCACCTTGAGGATGCCAGCGTTGTTGACCAGCACGTCGACCTTGCCCAGTTGTGTTTCGGTCTCGTCGAACATCCGGCGCACGTCGTCAGCGTTGGCCACGTCAGCCTTGATCGCCATGGCTTGATGGCCGGCCTCACGCAATTCCACCACCAGGGCCGAGGCTTCAGTGGCGCTGCTGGCGTAATTGATCGCGACGGCGAAACCGTCGCTGGCCAGTTGTTTGGCAATCACGGCGCCGATGCCACGGGATGCGCCGGTGACGATGGCAACTTTCTGAGTAGTCATGGTGTTGATTCCTGATGAGGTGGTTGGCTCGGTGTGAAGCCAGATTCACATGTTTACTCAGGTTGATAAATGCACGAGAGTTGCCTTGACTGTTCAATAATCGCCAACAATCGGAGGCGCGCGTGGATCAAGTCAAAGCGATGAAAGTGTTCGTGCGGATCTACGAACGCAGCAGCTTCACCCAGGCGGCCGAAGACCTGAACCTGCCGCGCGCCACGTTGACCCACACCCTGAACCAGTTCGAAGCCTGGCTCGGCACGCGGTTGCTGGAGCGTAGTACGCGCAAGGTGCGCCCGACCCTCGACGGCGAGGCGTACTACCTGCGCTGCGTGCAATTGCTGGCGGAACTGGAAGAAGCCGAACTGGCGTTTCGCGGCGGCGCCCCGAAAGGCCGGTTACGCGTCGACCTGCACGGCACGCTGGCCAAGAGTTTTGTGATCCCCGCATTGCCGCGATTCATGGAGCGCTACCCGCAGATCGAACTGTCCATCAGCGAGTCCGACCGCTTTGTCGACTTGATCGCCGAAGGCGTCGACTGCGTACTGCGCGCCGGCACGTTGAGTGATTCGGCATTGATCGGCAAACGCATCGCCAACCTGCGCCAGATCACCTGCGCCAGTCCCGCGTACCTGCGCAAATACGGCGAACCGAAAACCCTCGACGACCTCAAACATCACCGCGCGGTGAACTACGTCTCCCGCACCACTGCCAAGCTGTTTCCTTTCGAATTCATGGTGAATGGCGAGTTGAAAGAAGTGGCCATCGACGGCGCGCTTTCAGTGTTCGGCGCAGAAATCTACGCCGCATCGGCGATCGCCGGGCTCGGGCTGATCCAGTGCCCGCACTACCGGATGGAAACGCAGATTGCCCAGGGACTGGTGCAGGAAGTGCTCATCGACACGCCACCACCGCCGATGCCGGTTTCGGTGTTGTATCCGCACAACCGACACATGTCGCCACGGGTTCGGGTGTTTGTGGATTGGTTGGGGGAGGTGTTTGCGGGGGCCGTTTGAGAGCTGATCGTTCCCAYGCTCYGCGTGGGAATGCATCCCGTGACGCTCTGCGTCACTTGGAAAAAAGGAACGCGGAGCGTCCCTGGCAGCGTTACCACGCAGAGCGTGGGAACGATCATCTGTGAAACGTTTCAGCATTTTCTCGAGTCCGAGGTTTATCGGCGTTTGTCAGGGCGTATGCTGGGCAACTTGCGACGCAGTCGATACCGCATTCAAGACCGACAAGAGAGGATTCGATGACCTACACCGCTGCCGAAAACCGCTACGATTCCATTCCTTACCGCCGCGTGGGTCGCAGCGGTTTGGTGCTGCCGGCGTTGTCCCTGGGGCTGTGGCACAACTTCGGTGACAGTACGCCGATTGATACCCAGCGCTCGTTGCTGCGTACGGCGTTCGATCTGGGGATCAATCACTTTGACCTGGCCAACAACTATGGCCCGCCGTATGGCAGCGCCGAGATCAACTTCGGCCGGTTGCTGCGTGAAGACTTCAAGCAGTATCGCGACGAACTGATCATCTCCAGCAAGGCCGGTTGGGACATGTGGCCCGGTCCGTACGGGCAGGGCGGTGGTTCGCGCAAATACGTGCTGGCCAGCCTGGATCAGAGCCTGCAGCGACTGGGCCTGGACTATGTGGATATTTTCTATTCACACCGTTTCGACCCGGACACCCCGCTGGAAGAAACCGCCAGTGCACTGGCCACAGCGGTGCAACAAGGCAAGGCGTTGTACATTGGCATCTCGTCGTATTCCGGGGTGAAAACCCGTGAGATGGCAGCGCTTTTGAAAGAGTGGAAGGTGCCGCTGCTGATTCATCAGCCGGCGTACAACCTGCTCAATCGTTGGATTGAAAAAGACCTGCTGGACGTCACCGACGAACTCGGCACTGGCGTGATTGCCTTCACGCCGTTGGCGCAGGGCCTGCTGACCGATAAATACCTCAATGGCATTCCGAAGGATGCGCGGGTCAATCGTCCGGGCGGTGCTTCGTTGCAGTCTTCGCACTTGTCCGAAGCCAACATCGCCCATGTGCGCGGGCTCAACGAAATCGCCAAGGGGCGTGGGCAGAGTTTGGCGCAGTTGGCGCTGGCGTGGACGCTGCGCGATCCACGGGTGACGTCGGCACTGATCGGCGCGAGCCGGCCGGAGCAGATTATCGAGAACGTCGGGGCGTTGAAGAATTTGAGCTTTAGCGCGGATGAGTTGGCGGAGATAGACCGGTTTGCCCAGGAGGGCGGGATTAATCTTTGGGAGAAGCCTTCGACGGCTGAGTAACCGAGCACTGATCGTTCCCACGCTCTGCGTGGGAACGCCTCAGCGGACGCTCCGCGTTCGGCTTTGGATGGGACGCGGAGCGTCCCGAGCCGCATTCCCACGCGGAGCGTGGGAACGATCGGATTCCGGAATTAGCGGAAGAACGGCACATCCCCCAACACCGTCGCCCGCTGCATCACCCGCCGCGCCGGCCGGTAGTCATCCACAGCGTAATGCTGGGTCACGCGGTTATCCCAAAATGCCACATCATCCTTCTGCCAGCGCCAGCGAATGGTAAATTCCGGTCGCGTTGAATGAGCGAACAAAAACTTCAGTATCACTTCGCTCTCGGTTTCAGACAGCTCATTGATCTTCGACGTGAAGCCTTCGTTGACGAACAACGAGCGCCGCCCGCTTACTGGGTGTGTGCGAATGACCGGATGTGAAAGTGGCGGATTTTTACGCCGAGCTTCTTCCCACTGAGCCAGTGCATCGGGCGTATTGCCATAACGCTCCAGCGGAAATGAACGGGTGAAATCGTGGGTTGCGGTCAACCCTTCAAGCAAGCTTTTCATCGGTACCGACAGCGCTTCATACGCGGCTATCCCGCTGGCCCACAACGTGTCGCCACCAAACTCCGGCAGCAGCTTGGCACTGAGTACCGCGCCCATGGCCGGGGTCGGCAGGAAGGTCACGTCGGTGTGCCAGATCGCGTTATCGTGCACGTCGGTGACGGCGGTATCGAGGATCAGTACTTCCGGTTGTTCCGGCACATTTGGGTAGATCGGATGAATGTGAAGGTCGCCGAAATTGGCGGCGAATCGTGCCTGCTGTTGTGGGGTGATCGGCTGATCGCGGAAGAACAGTACTTGATGCTTGAGCAGCGCTTGTTCGATGGCGTTGCGTTGCTCCGGGGTCAGCGGCTGGCTGATGTCGACTCCGCTGATTTGTGCGCCGAGGGCTGAGCTTAAAGGGACGATGTTTAGGCTGCTCATGGAATTTCTCTTCGAATTCGGTGTGTCGAGCTTTTGTGGGAGCTGGCTTGCCTGCGATGACGACGGCAATGCAGACATTGATGTCGCCTGACTCTCCGCCATCGCGGGCAAGCCAGCTCCTACAGGTTTTTAATGGGCCTGGCCGTGCCACGGCACCAGCTTGCGTTGCAGGGTGCGCAGGCCCATTTCCATGGCGAAGGCAATCAGCGCAATCACCAGAATCCCCAGCACCACCACATCGGTAACCAGGAACTGCGCGGCCGACTGCACCATGAAGCCCAGCCCGCTGGTGGCGGCGATCAATTCGGCGGCGACCAGCGTCGACCAACCCACACCCAGCCCAATGCGCACACCAGTCAAAATATCCGGCAAGGCACTCGGCAGAATCACATGACGAATCAACTGCGCCCGGGTCGCCCCCAAGGATTGCGCGGCACGCAATTTTGCCGGGTCGACGGTTCGCACGCCAGTCGCAGTGGCGATGGCGATCGGGGCGAAAATCGCCAGGTAGATCAGTAACACTTTCGAAAGCTCACCAATGCCGCACCAGATCACGATCAGCGGCAAATAAGCCAATGGCGGAATCGGACGGTAAAACTCGATCAGCGGATCGAGAATGCCGCGAGCAATACGGTTGTGACCGATGGCGATGCCGACTGGCACGGCCGTCAGTACGGCGAAGCCCAGGCCCAGACCTATTCGGCTGAGACTCGCGCCCAAGTGCTGCCACAACGTCGAATCCATATAGCCGGTGGTTGCCAGCAGCCAGCCTTTTTGCAACACGGCGGACGGTGGCGGCAGGAACAGCGGTTCGATCATTCCCGTGGCGGTAACCGCCCACCATAGGGTAACGAGGGCGACCAGCGTCAGCACGCTGATCCAGCGTGTGCTGAGACTGCGTCGAACCGGTATCACCTTCGAGCCCGTTTTCAGCGCGACGGCTGGAATTTCATAGCTACTCATGCGCGCTCCTGCCGCGTGGCGGCGCTGCGTTGCGAGAAGACTTTGGCGAGCACGTGTTCGCGGGTTTCGATAAAGCGCGGGTCGGATTTGATCGCCCGGGCCGACTCGCCAGCAGCATAACGCTGACCGAAATCCAGGCTCAGACGCTCGACGATTTGCCCAGGATTCGGCGCCAGCAGAATCAGATCCGTGGCGAGGAACACAGCTTCTTCAATGTCGTGGGTAATCAGGAATACGGGTTTGGCGGTGCGCTGCCAGACTTGCAGCAGCAGCTCTTGCATCTGTTCGCGGGTGAACGCGTCGAGGGCGCCGAAGGGCTCGTCCATGAGCAAAACACGGGGATCGGCGGCCAATGCACGAGCGAGGCCCACACGCTGTTTCTGGCCGCCCGAGAGCTGCCAGATGCGACGATTTTCGAAACCGGAAAGGTCGACCAGCGCGAGCATTTCCCTTGCGCGGATTTCGCGTTTTTCCCGGGAAACACCGGCCAGTTCCAGGCCGAATCCAACGTTGGCCAACACGTCCTGCCAAGGCAGCAGCGCATCGTCCTGAAACACCACGCCACGTTCGGCGCTGGGGCCATTGACCGGCACGCCGTCGAGGGTGATGCGCCCGGCGCTCGGCTCGACAAATCCGGCAATCWGGTTCAACAGCGAAGTCTTGCCACTGCCGGACGGGCCGAGGGCGACCAGCAATTGCTGGGGGCCGAGGCTCAGGGAAATATCCGCCAGTACCGGGTCCGGGCTACCGGGGTACTGTGCGCTGATGCGCTCCAGCTGTAGCAAGGCCATCGCGATTAACTCCCGATCAATTAGTGATGAACTTGGCGCTGACGTACGGCGCGTAGTCCGGCAGCACGGCTTCGACCTTGCCTTGTTCCTTGAGGAACACAGCGGTGTCGGTGATGGCCTTGGTGGTCGGCGCGCCGAGGGTGAGCACTTGATCAGCCGCCAGTGGGTAGACGTTGCCCTGCAGCAGCAGCGGAATATCGCTGGCCTTGGCGCCAGACAGCTTCACCAGTTTGTCGACGTTGGATTGATTGGCGAGCCAGGCTTTAGGGTCTTTACGGTAGTCGGCGTAGGCGTCCAGAGTCACTTTGGCGAACGCGGTAACGATTTCCGGATGCTTCTCGGCAAAGTCTTTGCGCACGATCCAGGCATCAAACGTCGGCGCGCCGAACTTGGCCAGTTCACCCGAGGTGATCAGCACTTTGCCGTTTTCCTTGGCCACACCGAGGGCTGGGTCCCACACGTAAGTGGCGTCGATGTCACCGCGTTTCCATGCGGCGACGATTGCGGGCGGGGCGAGGTTGAGGATGGTGACTTTCGATGGATCAATGTTCCAGTGCTTCAGCGCGGCCAGCAGGCTGTAGTGGCCGGTGGAAACGAAGGGCACGGCGATTTTCTTGCCGATCAGGTCTTGCGGGGTTTTGATCCCGGAACCGTCACGAGCGACCAGCGCTTCAGCGGCACCGATCTGGGTGGCGATGAGGAACGTTTCGACCGGGACTTTGCGAGTGATCGCAGCGGTCAGAGGGCTGGAACCGAGGTAGCCGATCTGAACGTCGCCGGACGCGATGGCGGCGATGATGTCGGCACCGTTATCGAATTTGCGCCAGTCGATTTTGGCGTTGGTGGCTTTTTCGTATGCGCCGTCGGCCTGGGCGACTTTCGCCGGGTCCACGGTGGTTTGGTAGGCGACGGTGACGTCAGCCGCTTGGGCAAAGAAACTTGCTGCAGCCAAAGAGGCGGCCGCCAGGAGGCGAAGAGGGAAATGCAGTTTCATTGGGAAGCTCCTTGTCAGGCGACCGAGAGTCGGCGTCAAAGGAGACTAAATGATCTAAGAATTCAAAAATAAATAACTTTTTCGAATTAGCTTATGAGAGGAAAATACTAGAGGTCGATCATTACTCTGAGGCGGAACTTTTGTGGCGAGGAGGCTCGTCCCCGTTCGGCTGCGAAGCAGTCGTAATGCGGTCAACCCGGTTTACCTGGATATGTGAGGGGACTGCTGCGCAGTCCAACGGGGGCAAGCCCCCTCACCACAGGGGGCCTGCTTTGGCGGGCTAGTTGCTGATCGCCAGAATGCTCGCCTGATACGACCCGACAAACACATCGAAATCGCCGACTTCGTTCTGCTCCAGTTCAACCTGAGCTGCCAGCGAAGAACGCGCCAGTGTTTCAAATTTCGCCTGGTCTTCACCACTCAACGGCTCGCTGCGGAAAAAATCCGCATGCGCCCGGCTCTGACGCAAAGAGAACTGAGCAAAGCTTTCCTTGTGTTCCGCCATGGCCGCCAGCACCTGGGCCGAAGGTGTTAGCGAGGAATCCTTGACCTTGGCCAACTGCGCATCCAGCGCCTTGCTGTGCGCATCGCCGCCATGGCTTTGATCGAGCATCGCCGCCAACGGAGCGATCTGCTCCAACAACTCGCTGGCCCACTCTTTGAGGTCCACCGATTCACCGCCGCGTTTCAATTGCAGGCCCGGACGGCGACCTTCCTTGACCACGCTAAGGAAGTTCGAGGTGGCATTGCCGCAAGAGTTGTTGTTCAACAACGGGCTGTCGTTCAGCGCGCAATACAGCAGGAACGCGTCGAGGAATCGCGACTCTGGCAGGTCGATGCCCATCGGCAGGAACGGGTTGATGTCCAGGCAGCGCACTTCAACGTACTGAATGCCACGGGCCACCAGCGCCTGAATCGGCCGTTCGCCAGTGTAGGTCACGCGTTTCGGGCGGATGTTGGAGTAGTACTCGTTTTCAATCTGCAGGATGTTGGTGTTGAGCTGAACCCACTCACCGTCCTGATGTGTGCCGATCTCGACATAGGGCGCATACGGCGTGGCCACTGCTTGGCGCAGGCTGTCGGTGTAGCTCGACAGGTCGTTGTAGCACGGCGTCAAACCGGCCTGGGCGTTGCTCTGGTAACCGAGATCGCTCATGCGCAGGCTGGTGGCGTACGGCAGGTACAAGGTGTCCGGGTCCAGTTGTTCGAGCTGGTGCGAACGACCGCGCAGGAAACCGGCGTCCAGCGCAGGCGAGGCGCCGAACAGGTACATCAGCAGCCAGCTGTAGCGACGGAAGTTGCGAATCAGCGCGATGTAGGCCGAGGACTGATAGTCGCGATCGGTGCCGACAAAACCTTCGGCCTCTTTGAGCAGCGGCCAGAGCTTTTCCGGCAGGGAAAAGTTGTAGTGAATCCCGGCGATGCACTGCATGGTCTTGCCGTAACGCAGGGCCAGGCCCTTGCGATAGACGTACTTGAGCTGACCGATGTTGGACGTGCCGTAATAGGCAATCGGGATGTCTGCCTCGGCCGGTAACGGGCACGGCATAGAGGGACTCCACAGAAACTCGTTGCCGAGCTTGCTGTAGGCAAAACGATGAATCTTGTCCAGGCTCGCCAGCGTATCTGCCGGGTCGGGCAGGGCGGGCGTGATGAACTCCAGCAGCGACTCGGAATAGTCGGTGGTGATTTGTTCGTTGGTCAGCGCGGAACCCAATTCTTCCGGGTGCGGCGTTTGCGCCAGGCGACCTTCACCTGTCACGCGCAGGCATTCACGTTCGATGCCGTGAAGGCACTGTTCGAGCAGAGAGAGGTTAGCGCGCTCGCCAAGCAGGGCCAGGCGGCGGTTGAGAAGTTCGCTCAAGTTGGATTCCTTCACGCGTCAGTCGCCCCAATATGGGGGTGGGCAAGACGGTCTACAAGGGTGAAGTTAAAACTGGCGTTTTCGCCTGGTTTTTGAGCCTGACAGGCCTTATGCCGGTTATTCAGCTGAGTAATCCCTGTGGGAGCGACCTGTGGCGAGGGGGCTTGCCCCCGTTTGAGTGCATAGCACTCACAAAACCTTAGACATTCAGAGATTTTGGGGCTGCTTCGCAGCCAACGGGGGCAAGCTCCCTCGCCACAGGCGCTCCCACAGGTTGCATTGCGCCGAAATTAACTCAAATGGGTGGCATCTAGCTACAGGACAGCGAACGTGCCTTGTGCTTTTGCGACCAGTTTGTCGCCCTGCATCACATCAGCTTCAACGACCAACGTGCGGCGGCCCGGGTGGATCACCCGCGCCGTGCACATCACTTCACCGTCTGAAACGGCGCGAATGTAGTTGATCTTGCATTCGATGGTCGCGCTCTGCTGGCCAAAGCCGTGGGTGCTGGAACAGGCCAGCCCCATGGCAATGTCCACCAGGCTGAACAATGCCCCGCCATGCAACTTGCCGCCGCGATTGCGCAGCTCCGGTTCCAGCGCCAAGGCGACTTGCGCCACCCCGGTGTCCAGGCTGTGCAAGCGACACCCCAGCAGCTTGAAAAACGCGCTTTCGGTCAGCCCGGCAGGGATCTCCATCAGCGTTTCTTCAACTGCTTGGCGTTGGCGAACAGCGACGCCATCGCGTTGTTGCTCGGGGCTGCAGCAGTGGTTTCCTTGCGTGGTGCAGTGTTCTGGGACTGGCGTGGCGCCGACCCCGGACGTGCACCGCGAGCGCCGTCGATTTTCTCGCCCGGGGTGTCGCTCATGCGCATCGACAGGCCTACGCGTTTGCGCGGGATGTCGATTTCCATGACCTTAACTTTCACCACATCACCGGCCTTCACCGCTTCGCGCGGATCCTTGATGAACTTCTCCGAAAGCGCGGAGATGTGCACCAAACCGTCCTGATGCACGCCGATATCGACGAATGCACCGAAGTTGGTCACGTTGGTCACCACGCCTTCGAGGATCATGCCCAATTCGAGATCCTTGAGGTCTTCGACACCTTCCTGGAACTCGGCAGTCTTGAACTCGGGACGCGGATCGCGGCCAGGTTTTTCCAGCTCTTGCAGGATGTCGGTGACCGTCGGCAGACCGAAGGTTTCGTCGGTGTACTTCTTCGGATCAAGGCGCTTGAGGAAGCTCGCGTCGCCGATCAGCGAGCGGATGTCGCGGTCGGTTTCAGCGGCGATGCGTTGCACCAGCGGATAGGCTTCCGGGTGAACGGCCGACGAATCCAGCGGGTTGTCGCCGTTCATCACGCGCAGGAAGCCTGCAGCCTGTTCGAAGGTTTTTTCGCCCAGACGCGCGACTTTCTTCAACGCAGCGCGGGTTTTGAATGCGCCGTGCTCATCGCGATGGCTGACGATGTTTTGTGCCAAGGTCGCGTTGAGACCGGAGATACGGGCCAGCAGCGCCACGGAGGCGGTGTTGACGTCGACGCCCACGGCGTTCACGCAGTCCTCGACAACCGCGTCCAGGCCACGCGCCAGTTTCAGCTGCGACACGTCGTGCTGGTACTGAMCGACACCGATAGATTTCGGATCGATCTTCACCAACTCAGCCAGTGGATCCTGCAAGCGGCGGGCAATCGACACGGCGCCACGGATCGAAACGTCCAGATCCGGGAACTCTTTCGAAGCCAATTCGGAGGCCGAGTAAACCGATGCGCCGGCTTCGGAAACCATCACTTTGGTCATCTTCATCGCTGGGTATTTCTTGATCAGCTCAGCGGCCAGTTTGTCGGTTTCGCGGCTGGCGGTGCCGTTGCCGATGGCGATCAGGTCGACCGAATGCTTGGCGCACAGGGCAGCGAGAATCGCCAGGGTCTGATCCCATTTGTTGTGCGGCACGTGCGGGTAGACCGTGGCGTGATCCAGCAGCTTGCCGGTGGTGTCGACCACGGCAACTTTGCAGCCGGTGCGCAGGCCCGGGTCGAGACCCAGGGTGGCGCGCGGGCCGGCCGGGGCCGACAGCAGCAAGTCGTGCAGGTTGTGCGCGAACACGTTGATCGCTTCGGTTTCCGCGCCATCGCGCAGCTCACCCAACAAGTCGGTTTCGAGGTGGGTGTAGAGCTTGACCTTCCAGGTCCAGCGCACCACTTCGCCCAGCCATTTGTCGGCAGCGCGGTTCTGGTTCTGGATGCCGAATTGCTGGCCGATCATGCCTTCGCACGGATGCATGGTGCCCGGCAGTTCGTCGCCGACTTTCAGCGCAGAGCTGAGAATGCCTTCGTTGCGGCCACGGAAAATCGCCAGTGCGCGGTGCGATGGCATGCTTTTCAGCGGTTCGTCGTGTTCGAAGTAGTCGCGGAACTTGGCGCCTTCCTCTTCCTTGCCAGCGATGACGCGGGCGCTGAGAGTGGCTTCCTGCTTCAAGTAGGAGCGCAGTTTGTCCAGCAGGCCGGCGTCTTCGGCAAAGCGTTCCATGAGGATGTATTTGGCGCCTTCGAGGGCTGCCTTCACATCGGCCACGCCTTTTTCGGCGTTGATGAAGCGTGCGGCTTCGGTGTCGGGCGTCAGGGACGGGTCGTTGAACAGGCCGTCAGCCAGTTCGCCGAGGCCGGCTTCCAGGGCGATCTGGCCCTTGGTGCGGCGCTTTTGCTTGTACGGCAGGTACAAGTCTTCGAGGCGGGTCTTGGTGTCGGCGAGTTTGATGTCGCGCTCAAGCGCAGGAGTCAGCTTGCCTTGCTCTTCGATGCTGGCGAGGATGCTGATGCGCCGTTCGTCGAGTTCTCGCAGGTAGCGCAGACGCTCTTCCAGATGTCGCAACTGGATGTCATCGAGGCTGCCAGTCACTTCTTTCCGGTAACGGGCGATGAAGGGAACGGTAGAGCCTTCATCGAGTAGCGCGACGGCCGCTTCGACCTGTTGTGGGCGTACACCGAGTTCCTCGGCGATGCGGCTGTTGATGCTGTCCATAAAACCACCTGACAAATTGTGAAAGCAGGCTCGCAGGCGCAGAATTAAAGGCTCTGCGAGTCTGGTTGAGCGGCCTGGCCTGCGCCGCTGCCTGGATCAAAGGGCACCCCATTGACCCGTGAAATCGAACAATTACTGCGCGGCCCCGGAAATTAAAAGGCGCCGGTCTGTAGTACCTGTCTGATGTTGCCTGACACAAAACGCCGCGCATTATAACCAGCGTTCGGCAGTTCGGGGGCATCGCCGGCTGGAGCGTAATGGCCGGTTTGCTGGCAGTGGAGGAAAAATCTGCTAACAATGCACTCGGTGCGTATAACGGCAGCTACGCCATARTGCGCGCCGAGACCAAAGGAGCATCTAATGAGCAGCACTGCAAACACTGCTGAAGGCGAAAAAATTCTTATTGTTGACGACGATCCGGGGCTCAGCAGCCTGCTGGAACGCTTTTTTGTCAGCAAGGGCTACCGCGCCCGCGCCGTTCCGAACACAGAGCAAATGGATCGCCTGCTGGCGCGCGAAGTGTTCAACCTGGTTGTCCTCGACCTGATGTTGCCTGGCGAAGACGGCTTGACCGCCTGCCGCCGCCTGCGCACGGCGAACAACCAGATCCCTATCATCATGCTGACCGCCAAGGGCGACGAGCTGAGCCGTATCAAGGGCCTGGAACTGGGCGCCGACGATTACTTGGCCAAGCCGTTCAATCCGGACGAACTGATGGCCCGCGTCAAAGCGGTCTTGCGTCGTCAATCGACGCCGGTGCCGGGTGCGCCGGGCAGCGAAGACGAAAGCGTGACCTTCGGTGATTACGTGCTGTCGCTGGCGACCCGCGAACTCAAGCGCGGTGACGAAGTGCACATGCTCACCACCGGTGAATTCGCGGTCCTCAAGGCATTGGTCATGAATGCGCGTCAGCCACTGACACGTGACAAATTGATGAACCTGGCCCGTGGCCGTGAGTGGGATGCCCTCGAGCGTTCCATTGATGTACAGATATCCCGTCTGCGCCGGATGATCGAACCCGATCCGTCCAAGCCACGTTACATCCAGACTGTCTGGGGCGTGGGCTACGTGTTCGTTCCGGATGGCGCCGCCACCAAGTGATCGGCGATTTGTAGGAGCGGGTCTTGCGGGCGAAGTTGCCCGCAGACTCGCGATCCGCAATATGCGAGCATCGCTCGCTCCTGCAAGTGTGTAGCGGCTATCCATGAAAACCCCCGTTTGGTTCCCCCAGAGCTTCTTCTCCCGCACCCTTTGGCTGGTGCTGATTGTCGTCCTGTTTTCCAAAGCGCTGACCCTGGTTTATCTGTTGATGAACGAAGATGTGCTGGTGGACCGTCAATACAGCCACGGCGTCGCCCTGACGCTACGCGCCTATTGGGCCGCCGATGAAGAAAACCGCACGAAGATCGCCGATGCCGCCACCTTGATCCGGGTCGTCGGTGCCGGTGTGCCGGAAGGTGAGCACCATTGGCCGTACAGCGAGATCTACCAGCGACAGATGCAGGCCGAACTGGGTGCCGACACCGAAGTCCGGTTACGCATGCACTCACCGCCAGCGCTGTGGGTCCGGGCGCCAAGCCTGGGCGATGGCTGGTTGAAAGTGCCGCTGTACCCGCATCCGTTGCGTGGTCAGAAAATCTGGAACGTGCTCGGCTGGTTCCTCGCCATTGGCTTGCTGTCCACCGCGTCGGCATGGATCTTCGTCAGTCAGCTCAATCAACCATTGAAACGTCTGGTGTATGCCGCAAGGCAACTCGGTCAGGGGCGCAGCGTACGCCTGCCGATCAGCGATACGCCGAGTGAAATGACCGAGGTGTATCGCGCCTTCAACCAGATGGCCGAAGACGTCGAGCAGGCCGGTCGTGAGCGCGAGTTAATGCTGGCTGGTGTGTCCCACGATTTGCGGACCCCCTTGACCCGATTGCGTCTGTCCCTGGAGTTGATGGGGGATCGCACTGATCTGACCGATGACATGGTGCGCGACATCGAAGACATGGACGCGATCCTCGATCAGTTCCTGGCGTTCATTCGCGATGGCCGTGACGAATCGGTGGAAGAGGTGGACTTGAGCGACCTGGTTCGCGAAGTCGCTGCGCCGTATAACCAGAACGAAGAAAAGGTCCATCTGCGCCTGGAACCGATCCAGCCGTTTCCGTTGCGTCGGGTATCAATGAAGCGCTTGCTGAACAACCTGATTGGCAATGCCTTGCACCACGCGGGCAGCGGCGTTGAGGTGGCGGCCTATGTCTCCGGTGATACCAGCGCGCCGTATGTGGTGCTGAGTGTCATGGACCGTGGGGCGGGGATAGATCCTGCTGAACTGGAAGCGATCTTCAATCCGTTCACTCGAGGTGATCGTGCGCGGGGCGGGAAGGGCACTGGTTTGGGGCTGGCGATCGTGAAGCGGATTGCTTCGATGCATGGCGGGAATGTTGAATTGCGCAATCGATCCGGTGGCGGATTGGAAGCGCGGGTGCGGTTGCCGCTGGGGTTGATGTTGCCTCGGGATGCGGTTTAACAACTGACATCTTGGCTGGGGCTGACGGCCCCTTCGCGAGCAAGCCCGCTCCCACATTAGACCGAGTCGCTGGATAGTACGCGGTCTAATGTGGGAGCGGGCTTGCTCGCGAAGGCGGCCTTCCGGCCGCCGCGAAAATTAGGGTTAACCCTTCCCTTTGGTCCGCGTCATATTCGGCCCGCCATTCTTCTCCAGATGCTCAATGATGATCCCCGCCACGTTCTTCCCGGTGGTTGTTTCAATTCCTTCCAGACCCGGTGACGAGTTCACTTCCATCACTAGCGGTCCGTGATTGGAGCGCAGGATGTCCACCCCCGCTACCGCAAGGCCCATCACCTTCGCCGCACGCAATGCGGTCATACGCTCTTCCGGTGTGATCTTGATCAGGCTGGCGCTACCGCCCCGATGCAGGTTGGAGCGGAACTCTCCTGGCTTGGCCTGGCGCTTCATCGCTGCGATCACCTTGTCGCCGACTACGAAGCAGCGAATGTCGGCACCGCCGGCTTCCTTGATGTACTCCTGAACCATGATGTTCTGCTTCAGGCCCATGAACGCTTCGATCACCGACTCTGCTGCCGTCGCCGTTTCACACAGCACCACGCCAATGCCTTGGGTGCCTTCCAGCACCTTGATCACCAGCGGAGCACCGTTGACCATGTCGATCAGGTCGGGGATGTCGTCCGGTGAGTGAGCAAAACCGGTCACCGGCAAACCGATCCCGCGGCGTGACAGTAATTGCAGCGAGCGCAGTTTGTCCCGTGAGCGGGCAATGGCCACCGATTCATTGAGCGGAAACACACCCATCATTTCGAACTGACGTAACACCGCGCAGCCATAAAACGTTACCGATGCACCGATCCGGGGGATCACCGCATCGAAACCTTCCAGCGGTTTGCCGCGGTAGTGGATCTGCGGCTTGTGGCTGGCAATGTTCATGTAGGCGCGCAGGGTGTCGATCACCACCATTTCATGGCCACGTTCGGTACCGGCTTCAACCAGACGACGAGTGGAATACAGACGCGGGTTCCGCGACAGCACAGCGATCTTCATGCAACACCTGTGGAGGAGGTAGATACCGGGAACACCGGCTTGTCTTGTACGTACTTAATGCCCGGGTTGACCACCAATTGGCCGTGAATCAGGGCTTTTGAACCGAGTAACAGGCGATAACGCATGGATTTGCGGCAGGCGAGCGTGAACTCGACCCGCCAGACCCGATCACCGAGGGCCAGGGT
>NZ_JBFULH010000039.1:0-22208 GCF_056400445.1 Pseudomonas sp. P5_B2
GCCCAAAGGCTGCCTTTTGCTCATCTGGTGATTTGATTCAGGACAGGAACCCGCCGTCCACATTCAACGAAACCCCAGTGGTGTAGCTCGACGCATCACTCGCCAGGTACAACACAGCGCCGGCCATCTCACTCGGATCGGCCACACGCTTGAGCGGAATCTGCGCCAGTGCTGTCTTCAGGATCGCATCGTTTTTCACCAGGGCCGAAGCAAACTTGGTGTCGGTCAGGCCCGGCAGCAGGGCATTGCAGCGGATGCCGAATTGCGCGMATTCCTTGGCGAACACTTTGGTCATGTTGATCACGGCGGCCTTGGTCACCGAGTAGATACCCTGGAAAATGCCTGGCGAGACGCCGTTGATCGAAGCGACGTTGATGATGCTGCCGCCACCGTTTTCGCGCATGATCTTGCCGGCTTCCACCGACATGAAGAAGTAGCCGCGGATATTGACGTCGACGGTTTTCTGGAAGGCGCTGAGGTCAGTGTCCAGTACGTTGCAGAATTGTGGATTGGTCGCTGCGTTGTTGACCAGAATGTCCAGGCGGCCGAACTGTTCCTTGATGCCGGCGAAGACCTGGCTGATCTGTTCCATTTCACCGATGTGGCAAGCGACGGCAGTGGCTTTGCCGCCGGCGGCGATGATCGCGTCGGCCACATGCTGGCAACCGTCGAGCTTGCGGCTAGAGACGATGACATGGGCGCCTTGCTGGGCCAGTAATTTGGCGATGGCTTCACCGATGCCGCGGCTGGCGCCGGAGACGAAAGCGATTTTGCCGTCGAGGTCGAACAACTGAGTCTTGGACATGGGATTCTCTTATAAAAAGTCTTGTTATTGGGGCCAGCTTTGCGAGAAGCGCGCCAGGCGGATCAGAGGCTGGATTTCGAAATGACCTGCAGGCTCATTTGCTCCAGCAGCTTGTTCATGTGAATGAACTGCGCGAAGCGTTTGTCCTGGGTCTGACCATGGAAGAAACGGTAGTAAATCTGCTGCACGATGCCGGCCAGACGGAACAGGCCATAGGTGTAGTAGAAGTCGAAATTGTCGATGCGGATGCCCGCGCGCTCGGCGTAGTAGTCGACGAATTCACGGCGGGTCAGCATGCCTGGTGCGTGGCTGGGCTGGCGGCGCATCAGTTGCACCGGTGCCGGGTCGCCGGCTTCGATCCAGTAGGCGAGGGTGTTGCCCAGATCCATCAGCGGGTCGCCGAGGGTGGTCAATTCCCAATCCAGTACACCGATGATCTGCATCGGGTTATTCGGGTCGAGGATCACGTTATCGAAGCGATAGTCGTTGTGGACGATGCTTGAAGTCGGGTGGTCGGCGGGCATCTTGTCATTGAGCCAGGCTTTGACCGCTTCCCACTGAGGCGCGTCCGGGGTCAGGGCTTTCTCGTAGCGGTCGCTCCAGCCTTTGATTTGCCGCGCAACGTACCCTTCGGGTTTACCGAGGTCACCCAGGCCATAAGCGTTGTAGTCGACGCGGTGCAGTTCAACGAACTTGTCGATGAAGCTTTTGCACAGCGCTTCGGTTTTCGCCGAATCCAGGCCTAACTCTGGTGGCAGTTCGGAACGCAGGATGATCCCGTTGACCCGCTCCATCACATAAAACTCGGCGCCGATCACCGATTCGTCGGTGCAGTGCACGTAGGCTTTGGGGCAGTACGGAAAGCCGTCCTTGAGCTGGTTGAGAATGCGGAATTCGCGGCCCATGTCGTGGGCGGATTTGGCCTTGTGGCCAAACGGCGGCCGACGCAGGACGAATTCCTGCTCGGGGTATTCGAGCAGGTAAGTCAGATTCGACGCACCGCCCGGAAACTGGCTGATCTTCGGCAAACCACTCAAGCCCGCAATGTGCGCCTTGAGGTATGGATCGATCAGGCTGGCATCGAGTTCTTCGCCGGAGCGGATACGGGTGGACTGGTCAGTAAGCGCCATGCTTATCCCTTCTGCTTATTTTGGAGGCCAGACATCATTGACTAATCTAATGGTGAGGCAGGGGTGCCACAAGTGCGGCAGGGTCTTATAGGTTAGCGTGTTGCTGGATAATCAACGTTCTTGATGTGCAGGAACAGGCTCGGCGGACTATGGTTTCAGGGGAGCGCCGCTTCCAGGAAGGAGATTCGACATGGGCTGTCCGCAAGTTTGCTCCACCGCGACCCTGCAATGCAGTTTCGGCGCGGCACCAGCTGTACTTAACGTTCTGCCGGTGAATCGCACGCTGACCGGGGGCATGCCAGCGGCGAACATCATGGACCACATCCCGTTGGTGAACATCATGCCTTTTGGCATGTGTATGAGCATGGCCAATCCGATGGTCGCTGCTGCGACTGCGGCGGCGCTCGGGGTGTTGACGCCAATGCCCTGCATCCCGGCCACCGCCACCCCCTGGATTCCCGGCGGCGCGCCGACCCTGCTGCTGGGCGGCATGCCGGCGATCGATGCCAACAGCACCCTGATGTGCAATTGGGCCGGGGTGATAAAGATTGTGATGCCTGGACAAATGCAGATGCTGATTCCCTGACTAACACGATCAAACTGTGGGGCTGGGCTTGCTCGAAGGCGGTATGTCGGGTGGCATTGATGTTGAAAGTGCCGGCCTCTTCGCGAGCAAGCCCGCTCCCACATTTGGATCTCCGTCGCCCACAAATACCACCCCTGTGGGAGATTCTATGTCGCAGGATCACTCCAGCGCCTGAACCACCAGCGCACCCTCGAAATCGGCTTGCCCTCGGCGTCCAGCGGTCGCCCATCGGCGGCAAAGCCCTGTTCCGGTTCCAGCAATTGACCGTTGAGATAACGGGCCTCGACGGCGGGTTTACCGTTGGGATGAAAGCGCTGATACCGGCCCTCGCGCACGCCGTCGCGGTAGAACTCGGCCTCGGACAGTTGCCCATCGGGAAAGTAATTGAACGCCTCCCCATGCAGCAGCCCTCGGCGGTAAGTCGCCTTGCGCTGTAGCCAGCCTTGCGGCGCATGGAAACTGGCAATTCCCTGCAGCTTGTCATGAACAAACGGCAGCTGCGCCGAGACCTTGCCGTTAGGGTGATAGAGCAGAGTAGTACCTTGCAGCTCGCCCTGGCTGTAGTGCAAATCAGCCTGAGCGCGACCGTCATCCTTGATGTTCAGCACACCATCGAGCTGGCCATCCAACAAGCGACCTTTGAGGTGTTTATCGTTCTGCTGCAGGTCCAGCGGTGTGATGGCCATGGGTTCTCCTTGTCAGTTGACCTGCACCAGCCCACCCTTGATGGTCAGCATGCCGCCGCCATCCACGGTCTGCGAAGCGGCGGCCTTGTTGGTCAGGCTGATCCCGGCATCGTTGGTCATTGTCGTGCCGGCCTTGTTTTCCAACGAGGTACCGGCCTGATTGCTCAGGGACGTACCGGCCTTTTGGCTGATCGAGGTAGTGGCCTGGGTCGCCAGATCCGCGCCACTCTTGATGGTGAAACTGCCGCCACTTTCCAGGGTCAGGGTGCCGGTCACCTTGATCATCAGGTTGCCGTCCACCGTCAGGCTGTAATCGCCGGTGACCTTGTGCGTGTAGTTGCCACCGGTGCTGTGGGTCTGATCAGCACCCACGGTCACCGTGCGACTGTCCTTCACATCGAGATTGTCGCTCCCCGTCTGGATGGTCACGCTGCGTTTGCCTTTCTCCAGGGTCACGGTCTCGTCGCCTTCTTTCACCGTGCGGGTGCGGGCGTTCTGCACGGTCAGGGTTTCGTCGTGGCCGACAGTGGCGGTGGTGTCGTTGAGCACGTTGATCTTCAGATCTTTCTGCGCCTGGAGAAACACCTCTTCGGCGTCCTTCTTGTCCTCGAATCGCAGTTCGTTGAAACCGCCGCCGCCCTTGGACGATTGGGTCTTGATCCCGGACTGGGTCTGATTCGCTGGCAGCGCATAGGGCAGGGCGTTGTCACCGTTATAGACGCAACCCGTCACCAGCGGTCGATCGGGATCGCCATCGATAAACGTCACGATCACTTCCTGGCCGATGCGCGGTACGAACTGCATGCCGAAGCCCTTGCCGCTCCAGGGTAATACCACCCGCACCCAGCAGGAACTGGCTTCGTCGTTCTTGCCATCGCGATCCCACGGAAACTGCAACTTGATCCGGCCGTATTCGTCGGTCCAGATTTCTTCGCCAGCCTTACCGACAACGATGGCGGTCTGAGTGTGCATTCGCGGTTTTGGCGTGGTTCGCTGCGGCCGGAACGGTGTGGCTTTGGGGATCGCTTCGAAGCGATTCTGGTAGCCGTCGTGGCTGGCTTCATGAGTGACCGAGGTCACCACCCAATCAATATTCAGTGTCGTGTCATCATGGCCGGCCAGGGTGAACCAATGCCCCGGCACCAGCCAGCGGCAATCGCTTTCACCGACAAAGCGCTTCTCCTGACTGCGCAGTCCATCGACTCGCTGCTTGGTCAACGAATCGCCCCGAGCCTTGGCGTTGTAGCTGCCGGGATGCTCGTACATCGAGCGGGGCCCGGCGACTGCTTCAGCCTGGCTGTACAGCGACGTGGTCGGCGTGGTGAATTCGTAATCCGTCGCCCGATACACCCCGGCGACCGCTTGCATGCAAACCTGGCCTGAGCGAATGCCGTGCAATTCGCGCTCACCCAACTGCTGACCGAGATAGTTCACTTTGGATCCATTGGGGATTGGCACAAACGCATCGTTGCTGTCACCCAGTACCAGCGTGTGCTTGCCTTCCTCGTGGGTGAAAAACCAGAAAATGCCTTCTTCTTCCAGCAACCGCGAAACGAAAACGAAATCGGTTTCGGCGTACTGCACGCAGTATTCGCGTGGGGTGTAACTGCCGCTGAGCTTGAGCAGGAAGTCGGTGAAACCGTGGGCCTTGAAAATCGTGGTGACGATGTCTGAGGTGCTGAGGTTCYGGAACACGCGGTTGTTGCTGGCCAGTGTCAACCACCAGAGCCATGGCCGTAGAACAAGCTGATAACGCTCGGCGGTGGCGTCGGCGGGGAGTTGGCGGATTTCGGCGACCAGCGCATCCATAGGGCGGTTGAGGGCGTCGTTGTGCAGGGTGGTGGTGACGTGAGTCGCGACGGCGGTGGTCAGGGGAAGCGAGTCGCCGTCGTTGAGGCCGTTGAGGGTTTGCGAGCCGAGCTGGTTGAGGGCCTCTTCGCCGGAAAGGGATTCAGGGTACAGTGCCGACAATGAGGCGGCGGTGAGGGAGATGCTGGAGGTGGCATCGACGGAGCGCGGCATCAAGTGGCCTCAGGTGGTCAATGAATCAGCTTTGCAGTGAACCATTCTTGGCGCGGCTGCATCAAACAAGCTTAAGTCCGGCCAATTGGCAGCGTTCATCTATTGAGGTGTCCGACATGTAACTGAATCTCAACTTGATAATGTCGTAGAAGGCGCGTTTGCTGAGGCCGAATACCTCAGTGCTACCCTTGGTTATCTTGCTGCGGGCCGTGGTGGTCAGTTTCACAAGATCGTTGATTTGGTTAGCTGCTAACTCGTCAAACATTAAGGTGAACAATACGGCTAACTGGTTGGCGTCTGCCACATTTATATTGGTGTTGTTTTCGGTAATGGCGTATTCCTGATAGATGTTCTTATAGTTGTGTGTCAGGCGTTGCTTGATGGGAATATAGTGGTTCAGGGCGGAAATACTAGCCACCACCACGGCTATACCATCGGGAACTTGAGCATTCCAAGGTAAATGTTCCATGGGTGCCGGATTCTTTTTAGTGGGAGCCGGTTCTCCCAAAGCAGAGTTTGTCAGGGCGGTGAAGTTGTAAGTGGCCGCACCGACAATTATCACTCCTTTGTCACTGGTGCCCAGCGCCAACACACTTTTTCGTTGACTGTCTAATGCGCCGCTGGTGTCTAGGATAGGATAAAGGTCATCCCTGATGTCTGGGTCCATCACCTGATAGATATGATCCGTAACAGTAGGATTGTCGTCCCCGCCTAATGAATAAATGAACTGATCGGCGATATAACAGAAATCTTCGCCTTTGACATGTATATGCAATCTTTCACCAACGTATTCGACCTCGGTAACTTCTTTTAATAGCCGCAGGTCATGAGTTTCGCAAAGCTCGATGATCTTTGCATTCCTGGCCCCAGGCAGTACTGCTCCCGCGAATTTGTTGCCGCTGGGGCGGGCGAACCAGTTCATCTTTGGCGAGTGTTTGCTGGCAATATCGACCACCCAGGCGGCGGTGGCGCTACCGCCGTAGATAGCGCGGTCAATATTGGGGATTTGTTGCTCCGCGTTTTCAAGAAATCTGATGCCTTCAATAACTTGTGAGTATTCAATGCCGGGCGCAGGTGTCCCTATTATTTTGGGCGGTTGACGTTGGGCACCAATGCCGGTGGCAATCACTATTTTTTCAACGATTAATGCATGTGTAGTATCAAACCAGGCGACGTAATTTCCTGGTTGGGTGAGTGACTTGGATATCCGTCGTACCTTGCGTGAAGGATTGTGGCCGTAGCGGCTACCATTAACGATTTTACTGACGCCTTGCTGAAAAACACCTGAGGAGAGAAAGTTGTCCAGGTTCATTTCACCATTGGCAACGGTGAACGACGGAGGCGGGGAGCCCGGTAAGTGCAAGAGGTGAGCGGGCTGGCCCATGGAGTGTTCTACGAGTTTTGCCCATAGTCCATCTTCACCGACAACTACAGTTTTATAGCCATCGGATGAGGTGTTCAGGAACACTGCAGCGGAAACGCCTGCACCTATTATCAGTCGGGTCGGCATGATGACTTACCTCATAGTGGCTGCACTACCTTCATCGAAAAATAACCAGCACAGCCCATGGCGATAGCTTCCTCTGCTGTGTGGCATCTTCGGGCTTACACTGTGCTCCTGTTTATCCGGGACTTACTCCAACACCCACTCCGCCAACTTTCCCGTCACCTGCGTCATCAACACATTCTCGACATCCCTCGCACCCGCCGCACTGCACTTGGCCAACACCGCCTGCACAATCCCGGCATCAAACTCGAATTGTTTCCCGGTCGCGGCCTTGTAGCGCCCGCGCAATTTCTCCAGTTTCGCCAGCACAATCCCTTCCAGTGTCGCTTCATCCAGCGGCCGATACGCCACCACCGTCATCCGCGCCAGAAACGCTGGCCGAAACGCTTGCAGCAGGACTTTGTGCAACGCTTCGTTGAACGCATCGGTACCCAGTTGCGCGACCGGTGTGTCGAGCAACAATTCAGCACCGACGTTACTGGTGGCGAGCATCACGGTGTTTTTGAAGTCCACCACCAACCCGGTTCCATCCTCCATCACGCCTTTGTCGAAGACGTTGTAGAACGCTTCGAGTACATCCGGATGCGCCTTTTCGATTTCATCCAGCAACACCACCGAATACGGTTTACGCCGCACCGCTTCGGTCAGCACGCCGCCACTGCCATAGCCGACATAGCCGGGCGGGGCGCCTTTGAGTTGGCTGACGGTGTGGGCTTCCTGGTATTCGGACAGGTTGATGCTGATCAGATTGCGTTCGCCGCCGTAGAGTGCGTCGGCCAGCGCATAAGCGGTTTCGGTTTTGCCTACGCCCGTGGGGCCGACCAGCAGGAATACCCCGACCGGTTTCTGTGGGTCGGTGAGGCCGGCGCGATAGGCTTGTAAACGCTGGGCGATGGTGCCCAACGCAACGCTTTGTCCCATAACGCGCAAGCCCATTCGTTGGCCGAGGGTGCGCACAGCGTGGGCTTCATCGGCGAGCATTTTGCCGACCGGGATACCGGTCCATCCGGCAATGACGGCGGCGACGGTTTTGGTGTCAACCTGCTCTGGCACCAGTGGATCATCCTGGCGAATGGCGTCGAGTCCGGCTTCCAGGCGCACCAGTTCGGCGGCCAGATGATCGATGCGGCTGTCGGTGGCTTCGTCCGGTTTGTCGCTGTCGGCACGTTCGCTCAAGGCGAGTAACTCGCGACGGGTTTCCAGCAGTTCGCGCACGGCGACCCGTTCTTCGTTCCAGCGGGTTTCCAATTCGCGAATGGCCTGCACGTTGGCGACGGACTCGCTTTCCAGCAGGGTGATGCGTTCACGGTGATCGAGCCCGGTGGCCTGTTCACGGCGCAGGCGTTCGACTTCGTCCTTGAGGCTGTTTTGCCGGTGGCGCAGGCTTTCCAGTGGTGGCGGCACGTCGTGTTGGCCAAGGGCAACCCGGGCGCACGCGGTGTCGAGCACACTGATGGCCTTGTCCGGCAACTGGCGCCCGGAGATGTAGCGATGGGACAGTTTCACCGCTTCGTGGATGGCGGCGTCCAGCACTTGCACACCGTGGTGTTGTTCCAGTTTGGCGGCGACGCCACGGAGCATTTCCACGGCGGTGATTTCGTCCGGTTCCTCGACTTGTACCAACTGAAAACGCCGGGCGAGGGCCGGGTCTTTCTCGAAGTATTTTTTGTACTCAAGCCAGGTCGTTGCGGCCAGGGTCCGCAGTTCGCCACGGGCCAGTGCCGGCTTGAGCAGATTGGCGGCGTCGCTGCCGCCTTCCGCGCCGCCAGCGCCAATCAAGGTGTGGGCTTCGTCGATAAACAGGATGATCGGTTTGTCCGCGCTGCGTACTGCATCGATGACCCCTTTGAGGCGTTGTTCGAACTCGCCCTTGACCCCGGCACCGGCCTGCAACAGTCCGAGGTCAAGTACCCGCAGGCTCACTTCCTGCAACGACGGTGGTACGTCCCCGGCGGCGATGCGCAGGGCCAGCCCTTCGACCACGGCGGTCTTGCCCACGCCCGGCGCACCGACCAGGATCGGATTGTTCTGTCGCCGACGTAGCAGGATGTCGATGCACTGACGGATCTCGCCATCGCGGCCGACGATGGGGTCTATGCGTCCGGCATGGGCGTCAGAGGTGAGGTCCTGGGTGTATTGGTCCAGCACTGAATCCTGTTTTGGGGCTGAATGGCCCGCCGCTGAAGGGCGCTTTCCACCGACGTGTTCGCGTGAGCTTTCGGTCCACTCCAGCAGGTTGCTGCGTAGCGCCTCTCGGGGAATCTTCAAGAGTGATGACGCGCTATTGAGCAGCAGACCGCGACGCTCGTCGCGGTCGATCAAGGCCAGTAGCAACAAGCCCGAACGAATGCTGTCCAGCCCCAGTACGCTGGCCTGCACGACTGCATCTTCCAGCAGGCCAATGGTGTGTGAAGACAATGCCGGAGTGCGGGTGCTGCCGGATTTGAACAGTTCCAGGGCCTTGTTGATTTCCGCCGTCAGAGCATCGCGCTCCAGGCCGAAGCGCGGCAGCAGATAAGCAAAGTCACCGCCCTCGATGTCCAGCAGTTCCAGCAGCAGGTGTTCGATTTCGACGTAATGATGACCTCGTTGCAGGCAGCGTTGCGCGGCGCGTTCAAGGGCGCGACGGTTGTCCGGGTTGAGGCGTCCGATCAGGCTGGCCAGTTCCATGTTCAGGTGATCTCCAGCTGTCGAAGACGGGTTTCGATGCGTTGCACGGCAAGGCTGGTTTGTCGTTGTAAACCGCCATTCCAGCCAAGCTGCGGCGGTGCGTCGCGACCCAGTTTTATCGGGCCGGCACCACGCACCAGCAACACCAGCGTGCAATCCAGGTCAGGGCCGAAATACAGGGCGCTGAGGCTGGCCAGCGCCGGGTGTGATTCGCCGTCAGGCAAAAACCTCGCCGCCTGGGACGAGGACAAGGGACCCAGGGTCAGTCTGACGCCTGCGTGTTCATCCCAGACCCGAGTGCCGGCCACGGCTGTTCGGCCCAGTTGCAGGTTGCGGCCGCCCGGGATCATGCGGCTGCGACTGGCGGGCGGAATCTCGCGCCATGCACCTTCATAAGCACTCAGCTGCACAGGCAGTTCGAACTGCTCGCGTACGATCGCCGCGAAACCGGCCAGGGAGCGACGGCCGTCAGCAAATAGCGCGCTACACGCCAGCACGGCGGAATCGGGTATGGCCTGACGTTCCTGCAAGGCTTTGGGCAACAGCCCGGTCAGCGCTCTTAATTGCGCCTGTACCGGCGACGCGGCGGGCACGTTGAATCCCACGGCGATCCGGTGTTTGCGCATCACTTTGTACAGCAGGCTCAGCAGCCGATGCTGGAACAGGTCGAGGAACTCAGCCGGTGCGAAGTCTTTGGCCCGAGCGCGTTGCTGCAACCATTCCTGATAGGCGTAAGGTAACGGGCCGTCAGGGCCTCCGAGGCCGAACACTGGCGTGCTGAGGATCGGTTGCTGGTTGGGTTCCTGGGTCAGGCTTTCGATTTCGCTGGCAGAGAATAGTGGCGTCAGCGGCCCGCGCAAGCGCAGGGCTTCCGCTTGAGGGGCGGTGCCACTGCCGAGGGATTCGGCCTGGGGGTGTTCGCGCTCCAGCAGCAATAACGCCTGCAATAATTCGAACGCTTGGGGGTCACGTCGCAGCCGTTGGCTCAGGCTCAGAGGGACAACGGCATGCCGGCTTGGGGTTGCCATGTCTTGACCTCCTTGTTTGATTGAACCAGCACCGTGCGCACGAAGCGGTTGGCCGTGGCATAGAGTGAAAAGAATTGCGCCAGTACCGCTGAAAACAACACCGCGCTGCTGCCAACAAAATGTTGTGGATCGAGTTGCAGTTGAACCTCCAGCCCATTGCGCCAGCCGCGCCAGGCGTCTTCGCCGACATGACCAATCACCCGTTCGCAACTCAAACTCAATAAGCCTTCGATTTGCCGCCAGGCGCTGGCCTCGTCACGCAGGTTGTGCAACTGCAGGATCTCCTTGAGCGCATCCAGTGCCTGCGGCCCTTCGACCAATGAAAGATGATTGAGGGTCAGTTGCGACACCAGCCGCCAGCGCGATTCGCCGTCCAGGCGCGGCAAGCTCTGCGGGTTGGGCGGATTGCGCAGGCGCGCCCAGGCCACCGGCCCCGGACGCTCGAAACCCAGCGGCGTACCGGCTGGAAGGCTTTGGGCCAAGTGTCGATTGGTGCAGAGCAGTTCGGCGGTGAGGCTGTATTCGATGACCTGCGACAGAGGATCGAGTCGCGTGTCCACCAAACTCACCAGTAAATCGGTGCCGAGGCGATTGGGAGTCATGCTGCTGACTCGTCGCGCATGCCAGTAGCATTGCTTATCGGCGCCGCTGTGCTGACTGCCGTAATAGGCTGGTACTCGTTGCACGCCTTGGCTGGAACTGGCACGCATCGCCCGGATGCTATGGATCTCGACGCTGTTTTCGCGGTGGCTGTCGGCGACCAGGCGGTATTCGCTGCGGGTGCCGTCCGGGCGCAGAGGCTCCGAGGTGCGTGGGAACAGGTTGATCACCGGCGTGCAGCCCAGCGCAATGTCGCTGGCCTGAAGGTGTAAACGGCTGCTGGGCGCGCGATCGAAGACGATGTACAGATAAAGCGACTGGCTATCGCTGGTGGCGCCTGCCAGTGGAAGGTCGAAGAAGTTGAATTTGTCCGGGAAGGCAAAGTACTCGGCGAGCAAACGCATGCCCGGGTGCACACCGTCCTCGTCCGGCAGCAGCACTTCATCGTTGGCAAACCCGACGATTTGCGGCAACCCTGTCAGCGCTTTGGGTACGCTGCCGACCGGGCCGGCCAGTACCTTCACGGCATGGGCACCGAGCAGGTCATACAGGCAGGCGTTGATCATCGGCGAAGCGGTCAAATGCACGCGCAATTGTTCGATGCCCAGCGCCGACCATTGGCTTTCACCGAGGCAGCGCAAACTCAGGCGCAGCGCTGAGCGCGCTTGAACAACGCCGGTCAGGGCCTGTGCTTCTTCGCTACCCAGCAGCAGCGCCTCGTTGATTTCCACGGGCCACAGTCGAACCGCAGCGCTGGTGCGAAAGTGAATGCTTTCGCCTTTGCTCGTGGTGACGAACAACGGTGTGTCCCGGGGCAGCGGGTAGCCGCCGGCCAGGTTGCCTTTGCTCGGGTCCGGTTCGAACTGCACGATGGCGCAGGAAGGAAGCGGACGCATGGCCAACGGGTAAAGCTGTTCGAGCAACGCATCGCTGAATTCAGCATAGTCATCATCGAGACGGCGTTGCAGGCGCGCGGCCAACAGCGCAAAACCTTCCAGCAGCCGCTCGACGTGCGGGTCCGGGCACTCATCGGGTGACAGTTCCAGGCGCCTGGCAACCTTGGGGTAGCGCTCGGCAAAAATACTCCCGGCGTGGCGTAACCAGGTCAGTTCCCGTTGGTAGTAGTCGAGCAGTTGCGGGTCAATCGAGTCGCTCATGACGTACCTCAAGGCCATCACTGGCCCGCTCGATGACAAATGCCACGGGCCAGTGCTGCCGGCCGCTGCGTAGCTTCCCGATCAGCCTGATGCTCAGTTGCTGCGGATGGCCGGGCACCGGGTCAACCTGAACCTCACCCAGTTTCAGGCGCGGTTCGAAATGGTTGATCGCCTCGCGCACGTCCCGCGTCAATTGACGACGGTCATCGCTGCGCTGCTGTTGCAGGGCGGTCCAGTCAGCGATGCCGTAGTCGAGAATGCTCGGCGGGGAGGTGAGTGCCTGTGGCCTGCGTCGGGTATTGAACAGGCGCAGCAGTTCCGTGCGGACCGAGTCGAGCAGGCCCTGAAGGTCGAACTCCAACACCGTGTCGACCTCACTTGAGGCGAGTCGCTCGAACAACGGTGGGTGCATGCCGGTGCCTGCCATGTCCGACGCGTCCGCTTACTTGCTGGCGAGCTTGTTGGCGGCCATGTCCCAGGTCGTGGCGGCCGTACCTTCCTTGGTGCCATCGTCTTTTTGTGCCGTGAGCTCCCATTTGATTTTGGTGAAATTCAGAGACACGGTTTCCACCGGTTTGCCCCCCGTGCCACCGCTGACGCTGACGTTGGACAGCACCACGTTGGTCAGGGTGTAGGTGATGAACGGCATCAGTTTGCCATCGCCTTCAGCAGCGTTGCGCCCGACGATGAGCTTGGCTTCCGGGATTGGTTTGCCCGCGCAGCAATATTCGTTGAGGGAAGGTGTGGAGCTGTCGACAAATTTGGTCACCGTGAACTCACCAATGTGCGGCTTGCCGGAGGTCCGCTCCGAGTTGCTGACATCGTTTGTCACCTGCATGGCCACGTTGTGGCTGTAGGACATGACTTCGATCTTGTCCGTATAGCCCTCGAGCAGACAGTCACCTTTGATGTCGCCGCCGAGGTCGAGAATAATTGCATCCATCGCATGAACTCCTGAAGGTTATCGCGCTAGATAAACGGGGAAGTCCCGCCGGGTTGGCCGGCGGGAGTGTGGCGGGTCAGGCGGCTGCCGGAGGCGGCAGGGAGGCGACCAGACGGATAGACGCAGTCAGCTCTTCGAGCTGGAAGTGCGGTCGCAGGAACACCGTGGCCTTATAGGCGCCCGGCTTGCCGGCCACCTCGGTCACATCCACCCGGGCTTCACGCAACGGGTATTGCGCCTTGATCTCTTGCGACGCGTTGTCGTTGATCAGCACGTAGTCGGCGATCCAGTTGTTGAGGTAGGTCTGCACATTGTCGCGGGTCATGAAACTGCCGACCTTGTCGCGCATGATTACCTTCAGGTAGTGCGCGAAGCGCGAGGCGGCAAGCACGTACGGCAACATCGCCGAAATCCGCGCATTGGCATTGGCCTCGTTGGTGTTGTAAAGCTTGGACTTGTTGGTGGTCTGGCCGCCAAAGAACACCGCCACGTCACTATTTTTCTTGTGACACAGGGCGATGAAACCGAGGTCGTTGAGCTCTTTTTCCCGGCGGTCGGTGATGGCCACTTCGGTCGGGCACTTGAGCGACAGGTCGCCCGAAGTCGTGCGGAAGGTATGAGCCGGCAAACCTTCAACCGCGCCTCCGCCTTCCGCCCCCCGAATCGCCGCGCACCAACCATATTTGGCAAAGGCCTCAGTGATGCGCTGTGACAAGGCCCATGCGGCGTTGCCCCACAGGTATTTACTGTGGTCAGTGCCGTTGACGTCCTCAACGTAATTGATGCCTTCCACCGGCGAAGTGTCCGGGCCATAAGGCAGGCGCAGCAGGAAATGCGGGAGCACCAGCGACACGTAGCGCGAATCTTCGCTTTCGCGGAAGGAGCGCCACTTGATCAGTTCCTGGCTCTCGAAGACCTTGGACAGGTCACGCGGCACGGCGAGTTCAGTGAAGCTGCTCATGTCGAACAAGCGTGGGCTGGCGGCGGCAATAAACGGCGCGTGAGCGGCGGCGGCGACATTCGACAGTTTCTCCAGCAACCCGATGTCCTGTGGGTGCCGGCCAAAGGTGTAGTCACCCACCAGCAAACTGAACGGGTGCCCACCAAAGGTGCCGTATTCTTCTTCGTAAATCTTCTTGAACAGCGCGCTCTGGTCAAACTCGACGGCTTTTTCCAGGTCGTTTTGCAGCTCCTTCTGCGTGACGTTAAGCAGGCGCAGTTTCAGCCGGGAACTGGTTTCGGTGTTTTGCACCAGCAGGTGCAAGCCACGCCAGGAGGCCTCGAGTTTTTGTAATTCGGGATGGTGCAAGACTTCATTGAGTTGCGCACTGATCAGCTCATCGATCTGGCTGATGCGGTCGTTGATCATCGCCACGGTGTCCTTGTCGATGGACATGCCTTCGTCGAGGACCTGGGTGGCGAACTCCGCGAGCATGTCGCGGGCATAGTCTTGCTGGCTGTCGTCATGGGCCATGCGGCCTTCGGCGATGATGCGGTCGAGCAAGGACAGGCTTTCTGTGGCGCTTTCACTGGTTGTGGCGCTGGCTGAAGCGGGCATGGCGACGTCTCCCTGAGTGAATGAGTGATCAGGCCTGCGGTTGATCAGGTGAGTCGGTCGGTGCTTCGCTCACGCCTGCGGCGGGGGCGGCGGCGGTTTCCGGACGGGCAGACTTGATCTCGTGCAGACCTTCGGTGTTGGCGATGACGTCGCGCAGCAGTTTGTCCAGGTCATCGTTGCCGTCGAGTTTGGTCAGCAGGTCGCGCAACCGCTGACGGGCTTCGAACAAGCGCCGCAAGGGGGGCACTTGCTCGACCACTTTGACCGGGTCGAAGTCGTCGATGTGTTTGAAGTTGAGTTCGATGTTGAGCTTGCTGTTGTCACCACTGAGCGTGTTGGTGACCTGCAAGGTGGCGCGGGGGGCGATCGAGGCAAGCACTTCGTTGAAATTGTCGCGATCGATCTCGGTAAAGCGCCGCTCGTTCAACTTGGGAAGTGGCTCGAGAGGTTTGCCGGAAAGGTCGGCGAGAATGCCGACGACCAACGGCAATTCTTTTTTCTCGATGGCGTTGCCGATTTCGACGTCGTAAGTGATTTGCACCCGGGGCGGGCGGACCCTGTCTAGCTTGTGTTGAGTGCTTTCTGCCATGTTGGCTGACTCCGATGCATGAATGGGCGCAATGCATCGGGAGGCCCGCTCATCGCTTTCCCTTGCTGGGCCGAAGGTTAGAAAGGTTGGCAGACGGATCTGTCGGTCCTTTGACGAACCTTCCACATTCGGCATGGGGGCCGAACTACCCAAGACACTAGAACAGGTCTATAAAAAGGCAAGCAAAAAACATTTTTGGACCTGCTCGGTAAAAGGAAAATTCAATTTGTCTGCACGTTTTTTTGCTTTTGTCCTGTTCCTGAGTGTCACCGGTTGCTCATTTTTCGGGCCACGGGTGGATCTCGATAGCCTGACACTGCAAGTCGCGCCGAAGGCCAACGACGACACGCCGATTGCCGTGGACTTCATCGCTGTTAACGACCCGGATTTGCTCAAACAGTTGTCCGGCATCACGGCACGACAGTGGTTTGCCGATCGCGAACAGTATCAACGCGACTATCAGCAGCTGATAACTGTGTGGGGGCTGGAACTGGTCCCGGGACAATTCATCGACAAACAACCGTTCCCGCTGGGGGGCAAGAAGGCCGCTGGACTTTTGGTTTTCGCCAGCTATAACACTCCCGGAGCACACCGATTACGGCTGGATGATCAGAAAAATGCCTGGCTCAAGTTCGACAGTCGCGAGATGACGCTGGTCAGCAACACCCCGCAGTGAACACACCGCCAAGCCGCCGGTTTGCGCGGCGACGTAAACGTCGAAGGGACTCGTATGAGCCTGTTACCTGATGCGGTTTGCTGGCACGAGGGCATGCAATTGCTGCCCCAGCATTTTCAGTTGCAAGGCCTTCGAGCCGAAGCATTGGTGGCGCATTTTGCTCAAGCCTGTAATCCATGGTTCTGGGGCGTGAGCCGGGTTGAATTCGACCCTGGTGCGCTGAGTGCCGGGCTGGTGCGCTTACTCAATCTACAAGCGACATTGCCTGACGGTTTGCCGGTCGACCTGCAGGTGGGCGTCGGACCGACTTTGGAGCTTGATGTCAACGAAGCCGTCAACGCTTCGGAAAACGCCACGGTGACCGTGTACCTTGCCGTCAGCCCGTTGTGGCGAGCCGGCCAGTTACTACCGCTCAAGGGACGGCTGCAGTCGGTGGTCGGCGATGCATTGCCGGATTTGACCAGCGGTGAGTACCCCGAGTCGATCACTGTGTGGCGTCCTAATCCGCGTTTGTGCACACAATTGAACAAAGCCGATTCTATCTGTCTGCCGCTGCTGAAAATTCGCAAGGAGGGCGGCGGCTTTCTGTCGTTGCCCTACACGCCGCCCACGCCGTGCCTGTTGCCCGAGTCAATATTGGGTCGCCGGGTAGCGGGCCTGTGTGCCCGGACGCGGGAAAAATGCATGTTCCTGGCCGGCCGTCTGCGCCAGGCGCAGCAGGCCGGCAATCAGGATGACGCGATGGAAATCCGTCGCCAGTTGACGGCGCTGTGGGCTCGTCTGCCGGAAGTAGAGGGCGTGTTGAACAGTCGACTGGCAACGCCTCAAACCTTGTACGGTGGATTACTCGGGTTGGCAGGCGCATGGTCCGCTCTCGACCCGTTGGCGGGTGTTCCACCCTTTGCCCCACTGGATTTTCTGGAACTGCAACGCGGCTATGAGTCGGTCCTTGACTGGCTCGAACGAACCCTCCAACTGATTCGCGCCGGCTATCGCAGCTTGCCGTTTGAACGCAGTGACCAGAGTTTTTCGATTCAACTGCCCGACGATCAACCGAGTCAGCGTCTGGTCATCGGTTTGCGCATGCCCAGCGGCAGCGGCGAACAGGACGCCAGCGAATGGCTGCGCGGGGCGATTATTGCCTCGGCACCGCACATTCCGATGCTCAGTCGCCAGCGTATGAGCGGTTTGTCTCATCAGGCCATCGGCCGCAATGAGCAAGTGACCTACAGCGTCGGCGATGACACGCGCTTGTTTGTGGTGACGGCTGAGGGCCAGTGGTTCGACGGGAAGTTGCCGTTGCTGATTGCCGCACCGACCTCAAAACCGACGAGCAGTCCATGGCAAGTGGTGCTGTTTGTGGCTCAGGCGAGTGAAAGTGTCTGATCAAGGAGAGGGTATCGAATGTCTGAAGGGAATGCCGGGCCGGGTACACAGGGACTTCGCGACGCACCGCTGAGCAATGCCTTTCGCGAGGCGTGGCTGCAATGGTCTCAGGAATGGAGTCGGTTGCCCAAGGACCGCGACGATGAGGCGTTGGTAGAGGCCGTTTTCGACCTGTCGACGCAAATTTCCCAGCGGCTGTGGCGAACTGCGTTCGCCCGGGTCGGTGATGCGGCGACGGACCAGGTGAAGGCGTTGGTCTACGCCTTTGTCGCGTTAATCGATGAAACGCTATTGTTTGCGCCATGGCCGGGCCAGTCTGCCTGGCAGGAAAAACCGCTGGAATCGCGGATGTACGCAAGTCGGCAGGCCGGCGAGAAACTGCCGCTGGCGATCCAGGCGCTGCTGGACGAACAGATTCCCACCACCCGCGACTTGGCCAATGTTTATTTGCAATGCCTGGTGTTGGGGTTTGAAGGTCGGTTGCGCGGTGAGCAGAGTCAGATCCAGCATGAAAAACTGCGGCTGGCGCTGTTCAGCTTTGCCTGGCAGCACGATGCAGACTATGCCGATGTCAGCGCAAGGCTCCAGCAACCTTCGATGGTAGCGCCGGTGCAGTTGCCGGTGCGTCAATCCTTGCCGGATGGTTTTCGTCTCGGTCTGGGCATTTTCGCCATGGTGATGATACTGACAGGGCTGGGGCAGTTTTTCTGGCGTGACATTCGCCAAGAGCTTGATCCGGTGTTGCAGATGACCGATTCGGTTGCCGCGCCGGAGCAAAACTTATGAGCACGCCTGGGTGGGTCGGTCTGAGCTTCGTCGTGCTGTTGGTGCTGATTATTTTTGGGGGAGTGGTCTGGTGGTTGCGCACMCAGAGCGGGGCGGCGATCCGCAGTTTTTATACCTCGGTCCGCCATATGGAACAGGAGCAGGGTGCTCAGGACCGTTACCAGATTCCATGGCTGTTGCTGCTCGGCGACGAAACCCAGGGCACGCAATTGTGCCGTCAATGGCGCCTGCAACCGACCGACAAACCTGCCTGGTTCGGGCGTTGGTGGTCGGATCCCGAAGGCGCTGTGCTGGTGGTGCCGCAGGGGCTTTTCCTGCCTGAAGAAGGTATGAATCTGCAACGAGGCAACTGGTGGCGCTTGTTGGGATTGATCCTGCGCTTGCGCAGCCAACGGCCATTGGATGGGGTGATCTGGACGGTGCCGGTCAGTCGCCTGGTCAATGCCGAGCAGGCGGCGAGCCTTGGTCTGGCGGCTCGGCGGCGCTTCATCGATTTGCTGCAACGGTTCGGCTTGAGCCTGCCGGTGTACGTGGTGATTACCGGCATGGAAGAGCTGCCAGGTTTTCAGGATCTGATCACGGCGCTGCCCGAAGAAGCTCGCGAGCGCACGCTGGGTTGGTCCTCACCGTATGGCCTCGAGGCGGTTTGGCAAACGCAATGGAGTGATCAGGCACTTGACCAGGTTATCCGCGCCTTGTCGGAATCGATTGTCGAAATCGGTGCCTTGTCCGGCCATTTGAAGGGCGAATTATTTGGGTTGCCGGAACAAATCGAGGTGTTGAAGCGCAACCTGCAAACGTTGCTCGAGCCGGTTTTTCAGGGTAATGCCCAAGGCGAGGCGCCGCGTTTTCGTGGGGTGTATTTCACCGCTAATCAACCTTCGCAAGATGCGCTCGACAGCTTCTCGGCGTATGACACCAAGTTGCAGCAGAGTGTGTTCGCTCGGCAATTGTGGCAGCGCCGGGTGGTCGCTGAACGCGGATTGGCCTTGGTGGTTCCACGCTTGTTGCGCCTGCGTCAGCGGTGGCAGCGATTGACCGGTGGGGTGGCGCTGGTGGTCGGTGTGGTCTGGGCCGTGTGCATGCTTTGGGTCTGGCAGGACTCTGTCAAGGATGCGCATGAATTGTCGCGGCTATTGCAGGGTGCGCAGAAAAATTACGTGGCGGTCACCGATGAATCGCATCGGCTGGAGGCGACCCGGCGCAATGTTCAAGGGTTCTGGCGTGTATTGGAAAAGGCCCCACGCTGGGACTTCACTTCCTTGGTGTTTCCCACTTCCTGGTTTTCGTCGCTGGATGTGCAGTTGGAGAATCAACTGCGCCTGACCGCTCAGAGCCACTTATTGGAGCCCTTGCACGACCTGTTGGACGCGGAGCTGGCAAAACTAAAGTCTATCCGCAATACCGAGCGCCGAGGCAACGTCGAAAGCGAAGATCCCGCCCAATGGCAAAATTACGTCAAGGCCAAGGACCTGGTGGAGCGCGCGGTACGTCTTGAACAACAGAACCAATGGTTCAATCAGGCGCTGAATAACCCTAAAGCACCACTCGAAGATCTGGCGTTGCTGAGCAACAATGCCCTGTCCTTGAACCTCAATGTTGGCACCTTGCGCCGAGCCGGTTTTTACAACCGGGTGTTGTTCGATGCCAATGGTAGCGACTTGAAACCACTGGACCTGGCCGTGGATCGCCAAACCATCGAGGAAAATTTTTCCGGGCTCATGGAACGCTGGCTTGACCAGTATTTTCTCGCAGACAATTTCGTCCGCCAGGCCGGTTATCTCAAGTTGCACCTGGAACGGCTTGAGGCTGGCAGTGGCAACTCCCTCGCTGAGCTTGAAGATTTGCGCGCGTTGATCGATGACCTGCAAGCGCTGATCGGCCTGACCAATTCGGCATGGAGTCGTGGCAAGGGGCAGGACCTTGTGCCGGGCTACCGCGACATGATGGATAAGGTGCGCCAGAGCAGCTTGCTCGGCCAGCAAGTGGAACAGCAACTGGATCAGCAAGCGTCGAAGTTGCAGCATAGTTTTCGCGACCAGTGGATCGCCCAGGCAGGGGCCAGAGGTAATTTGCTGGTTCAACAAGGTAGCGGACAGTTGGCATTACAGGAGCATGTCAGCCAGTTGAATAATGCGGTGCAGGCGCTGTTCAAACGCGACTTTGTGGCCATCGCCTTACAGGCTGATCAGTCTGTTGCTCCGAACGGGCAGGGGCAGGGTGTTGATGGCGACGACTTCGCCAATGCGCTGAACTATTTTGCCAGTTACAAGAGGTATGCCGCCGAAGAGCTGCCACGTATTCCCCCTGCGTATCGTAGCGCCTTGCTGCAAGCGGCTGAAGGCGCAGTGGTCAAGGCCATGATGACGAGCTTTCGGGAACGCAATGAGCAGGTTGACAAGGGTATTTTCAATGTACAGGCCGCACAGGCTATTGACCTGCAGAAGGCTTTCATCGAAGTGCGTCGCAGCGATCTGGCCACGCGTTTGCAAAGTGCGTTGAACCGCCGGGCCCTGGCTGAAGTCGCCAGCGGCCTCGATGGAATCGTCGCCCAGCCGCTCTTTAGCGAACGTTCTGAAATTGGCTTGTGGGACGGCTCGAAAAACCTCGGTCTGCAGTTATATGGCGCCAGCGATGTGCAGGATTTGAAGCTGAGCCTCAAACAGCAATTCAACACCATGCTCGGGATCACCGAGCGGCGCACCTCGGCGCTGGAATGGCTGAAAACCCAGCAGCAGAACCTCTCGGCGCAGGAGTATGAGCGTGTGACGCAATTCAACGCTCTCAATGAAGAACTGCTCAAGTACAAGGACCAGAACCCCGCAAGTTCACCGGCCCAGATCGAGCAGCTATTGAGTCGCGACTTTATCGAAATGGATGCCACGTCGTGCGCTCAGATTTTGCAAACCGCCAGCCTGTCCGGCGGTCGCGGAACGTTGGCACTGCGCGCACTGAATCTTCAACAAAGCGCCATGCAACGTTGTCAGTTCCTGCAACAACAACAAGCAGCGGCGGCGTGGAACGACCTGGCGAACTATTTCAACCAGTACTTGGCCGAGCGCTTCCCGTTTGCCAATGGTGTGCAGGCCACCGACGCCGACCCGGCCCGGGTCCAGCATTTCCTCGACTTGATCGACAAGCGTCTGCCGGTGGCGCAAGCCGGGTTGCAACTCAGTCAGACGCCGGAGCGTTTGGCCGCCGAGGATTTTCTCAATCGTTTGAAGCAGGCAAACACGTGGCTCGGCCCGCTGTTTGTGCGGGACAAGAGCGGCATCCTGGGCATTGAAATGGACGTGCGCTGGCGTACCGATCGCGAGGAAGAGCGTGGCGCCGATCAAGTGATTGCCTGGAGTTTGAATGCCGGCAATCAACAGATCAACTACCCCGGGGAAGCCCAGCAGAACCTGCGCTGGATGGTCGGTCAACCTGTGCGGTTGACTTTGCGCTGGGCCAGAAATGGCTCGCAGCGCCCAGTCAACGACCCCTCGCAGCCCAACCTGGCAGTGCGCGATTTCGAAGCCGGTTGGGAGTATGGCGGCCCTTGGTCGTTGCTGCGTCTGATCCGTTCGCACCAGTCGATACAGCGCCAGCCGAACATGGACTTCACCGATTTTCCGCTGACATTGCGCCTGCCGGTGACTGCGCAGACCAGCAAGGCCGAGCAGACGCTGATGTTTGTTCGCCTGTCGCTAATGAGCCAAGGCTCGAAGCTGCCGCTGTCCATTCAGCCGTTGCCCACCCGGGCCCCGCGTTCACCCTTCTTACAAACCCGGGTGACCGCGTCCGCGACTGCCAKGACTCAGGAGGAAGGCCTGTGAACCTGACTTCACCACCATTGCCGGACGTGATTGCCCGACTGCTCGAACCGATCAGCGATGAGGCGCCTTGCGGTCAGGATCTACGCTATGAACGTGAGTTCGACCTGGCGCGTGAACTACGTCGCGAGGACGACACCAGCTTACCGACAGGCGTTTGGCAGTCGGCGATAAAACGGGCCCAATGGTCTGAACTGGAACTGCTGACTCGCACTTTGCTGCTGGAACGCAGCAAGGACCTGATGCTGTGCGCCTGGCTGGGTG
>NZ_JBFULH010000040.1:0-21680 GCF_056400445.1 Pseudomonas sp. P5_B2
GCCATGGCACGAGGGATCGAGGTCGGCGCGCCGGTGTAGTCGGCAATCGTGGCGTCGAGCAGCACGGCGTTTTCCGGGGCGTCTTTGCCGCGGGCAATCGGCGAGGTCAGGGTGCCCATGCCGTATTCGCCTGAATCCAGGTAAGCCTTGAAGTACCAGCCGGCGTCGGGGTCGCCGTAAGGCACGATCATCCCGCCAAGCGAGCCTTCGTACATGATTTTGCGTTTTTTGCCCTTGTCGTCATAGGTGACGGTGGACAGGATCGGGCCGACCCGCGAATCGAGGCGAACATGGAAGTCCCAGTTCTGCCAGTGAATGCTGTTGCCGGTGATGGTGTAGTTTTTCCCCTCAGGCTCAATGATCTCCAGCGGCTTGACCTGCACGCCCTTGCGGCCACGGCCGTCATACGGCGTCGGTTTCATCGGCACCGGGATCAAGGCTTCGTCTTCGATCTTGATCAGCTTTTTTTGCTCAAGGTCGACAATCGCCACCAGGCCCTCGATCGGGTGCGCCCAGTAGTTGCCGTCACCGGTATTGAGGTAGCTGACAATTTTCAGCAAGCGTTTGTCCTGCGCCAACCCGTCCTTGCCGTCGAAGTAGCCGACGGTCAGTGGCGTGGCCACGACCTTTTTCACATCGGTGATGCCGCGCTTGGCCAAGGCTTGCGCGTATTCCGGGCTGGTTTCCACGGCCGATTGCACAGTGGCGAAATCGTCCAGCAAGACCATGCCGTGCGCACCTTCGATAGGCTTCCAGGACTTCAGCGCCTTGGCGTCGAGATCGACCAGACCTTCAATCACGTGCTTGCCATCCAGCACCACAATGTTGGCCTGGCGTGGCTGGGTGACGTTCTGACCGGTGAAAACAAAGTTCCAGACCTGATCCTTGGGCGGCTCATTGACCGAAACTTCGGTGAAGCGAAAACCGGGTTGGTAGTGTTCGGACTGCTTGACGATATCCACTGCCGCCTTGATTTCGTCCGCGCTCAACGGGTTGAGCGGGTTAGGGCGGGTTTCGACGACAAAGGTTTTGTCCAGGCCGGACTGGAACACCTGATTGATGAAGTCCTTCGGCATGTAGGCGGTTTTGTGTTTGAACACCACCGGGACCGCCAGCTTCATGGGCTTGCCATTGAGCATGGCGACTTTGCTGTCCGGTTTGACCTTGAGGTACACCCCGTCCTTGGCAATGACGAACAGGTTGGCGTAGTTGTCCCATTTGACCGTGGCCCCGAATTCCTCAAGGGTCGACTGCAAAGGCACCATTTCGGCGGCCCCGCCATGGGCCTGTGCGGTGGACATCCAGCCTGGCAAACCGAAGGTGCCCAGGGTGATGGCCAGCGCGAGACGGGCGAGCGGTTTTCTTTTTAACGAGGCAATGGATGTGAACATTTCTGAATTCCTTGGAAACCGGTGACAGCACACCACACTGTGCTACAGCCAGCGAATGGCTTCTTGTGAAATCCTGCCAGATTGCTGTTGCTGCGTGCCTAAATGATCGTTGCCCAAGATGAATACTCACTAAACAACGTGGCGTCGGCCAGCTTTCAGCTCGCCTGATCTGTCGCATAATGAACCCGCTGGTTTTGACTTTTGTAGTTAACGTAAACGAGTGGGTCGGACATTGATCGAACGACGGCAATTCAGCGGAGGGATGAAGGGTAAAAACCTCCGCTATCTAAACGAGTCGGCTGACAAGCCTGCGCCGGTAACGCGCACAGGTTTTTTGCTGCTCGAACACTTCTCGCTGCCTGCGTTCACGCAAGCACTGGACACGATCGTCACCGCGAATTTGCTGCGACCCGGTTTGTTTGCATCCCGAACGTTGGGCTTGAACGATGGCGAAGTGGTCAGTGACCTGGGCCTGGTGATCCGGCCGGACGCACGTTTCGATGCGTCGGCGATTCAGCAACTGGACCTATTGGTCGTGTGTGGCGGCTACCGCACAGAACTCAAGGCCGCCGATGAATTCATCCACCTGTTGAGAGTCGCGGCAGAGCGGGGCGTCACCCTCGCCGGGTTGTGGAATGGCGCGTGGTTTTTGGGCAGCGCTGGCTTGCTGGACGGCTACCGATGCGCTATTCACCCGGAGCATCGCCCCGCACTGGCCGAGGTCTCCAAAGCGGCGCATGTCACCAGCGAGCCCTATGTGATTGACCGCGACCGGCTCACGGCGTCCAGTCCTTCAGGGGCCTTTCATATGGCACTGGACTGGATCAAAGGGCTGCACGATAAAGCCCTCGTCGAGGGGATCGAGGACATTCTGGCGTTTGAGGAGTCTCGCTACCGGCGTATCAAACCGGCGGAAAACATCTGCGTCAGCGCGCCATTACGCGAGGTGGTCAAGCTGATGCACGCCAACCTCGAAGAACCGCTGGAGCTGGAGCAGTTGGCGGTCTACGCCGGCCGTTCACGTCGGCAGCTCGAACGCCTGTTCAAGGAGCAACTGGGCACCACGCCGCAACGCTATTACCTGGAACTGCGCATCACCGAGGCGCGTCGACTCCTGCAACACACCGAACTGTCCCAGGTGGACGTGCTGGTGGCGTGCGGTTTTGTTTCGCCGAGCCATTTCAGCAAGTGCTATAGCTCGTATTTTGGCTACCGGCCGTCCAAGGAAACCCGGCTCGTCAAATAGAACAGACATGCCCTCTCCCACGGCAGGAGAGGGCGGCTGCTCGCCTCAGGCGATTTCCCGATCCTTGGTTTCCGGCAGGAAGAACGTGCCCAGAATCGCTGTCATCACGGCGATCACGATCGGGTACCACAGCCCGTAATAAATATCTCCCGTGGCCGCGACCATGGCGAAGGCCACTGTCGGCAGAAACCCGCCGAACCAGCCATTACCGATGTGATACGGCAACGACATCGAGGTGTAGCGGATGCGCGCCGGGAACAGTTCCACCAGCCACGCGGCAATAGGCCCGTAGACCATGGTCACGTAGATCACGAGGATGGTCAGCAGTAGCAACACCATCGGGTAGTTGGTCTTCGCCGGGTCGGCCTTCTCGGGGTAGCCGGCCTCCTTGAGGGCGGTGCCAAGGGTGGCGATGAAGGCGTCGTTGCGGGTCTTGAACTCGGCGGCGGGCAGGTTGGTGCCTTCGAAGCTCTGGATCACTTTGTCGCCGATGCGAACCTGCGCGACGGTGCCCGGTTCAGCCTTCTCGTTTTTGTAGGGGATCGCTTTCTTCGCCAGCACGCTCTTGGCCAGGTCGCAGGAACTGGTGAATCGGGCCTTGCCCACCGGGTCGAACTGGAACGAGCACTGGGCCGGATCGGCGATCACCGTGACCGGGTTCTTCTCCTGTGCCACGAACACGTCGGGGTTACCGTACTTGGTTAATGCATGGAAGATCGGGAAGTAGGTCAGTGCCGCGAGGATGCAACCGGCCATGATGATGCCCTTGCGGCCGATGCGATCGGACAGGCTGCCGAATATGACGAAGAACGGCGTACCGATCAGCAGCGAACCGGCAATCAACAGGTTGGCGGTTTGCGGGTCGATCTTGAGCATTTGCAGGAGGAAAAACAGCGCATAAAACTGCCCGGTGTACCAGACCACGGCCTGGCCGGCCGTACCGCCGAGCAACGCCATGATCACGATTTTCAGGTTGTCCCAGCGAGCGAAGGATTCGGTCAGCGGCGCTTTGGACGCCTTGCCTTCTTCCTTCATTTTCTTGAACACCGGCGACTCGCTGAGTTGCAGGCGGATGTACACCGAGACGATCAGCAGCAGGATCGACAGCAGGAACGGAATCCTCCAGCCCCAGGCCTCGAACGCTTCGGTGCCGAGCAGGGTGCGGCAGGCAAGAATCACCAGCAGCGACAGAAACAGACCGAGGGTCGCAGTGGTCTGAATCCACGAGGTGAAGTAACCGCGCTTGCCGGGCGGTGCATGTTCGGCCACGTACGTCGCCGCGCCGCCGTATTCTCCGCCCAGGGCCAGGCCTTGCAGCAGGCGCAGGCTGATCAGGATGACCGGCGCCGCGACGCCGATGGTGGCGTAGCCGGGCAGGAAACCGACGATGGCGGTGGAAACACCCATGATGACAATGGTGATGAGGAAGGTGTGCTTGCGCCCGATCATGTCGCCCAAGCGGCCAAACACGATAGCGCCGAAAGGCCGTACGGCGAAGCCTGCAGCGAAGGCGAGCAAGGCGAAGATGAACGCCGTAGTCTCGTTGACGCCGGCAAAGAAGTGCTTGGCGATGATGGCGGCGAGGGAGCCGTAAAGGTAGAAGTCGTACCATTCGAACACGGTGCCCAGGGACGAGGCGAAAATGACTTTGCGCTCYTCCTTGGTGATCCCGCGTTTGGGTGTACTACCCGTGGTTGTACTGTCGATTACGGCCATGAGTGTTCTCCGTCTTGCTCTTGTTATAGGCCGGAGTACCTCTCATCAGTTGCCGCACCCAGGCCCTGGGGCTGATGCCATCGGATTGCAAATTGCACGAATCAGGGAAGCAGCGGACCGCCTCGCTGGTGTGCCGGGACAGTTGAAGCATAATCACCTTCGCGCAGATATCCACTCGCCATCACGCTTCAATTTCCAGCCGATGAAACGCAACGGTCGACTGGACGCATAAGTGCCGCAAAAAACCGTCAAGTTGCGTGTTCAGGGGCGAGTCGGGATTAAAGAACGCAGATGCCGCAATAAACCATCATCATTACAGCAGAGACCATAAACGCGCCCAATGCCTTGGCCATGGCATGGTGTTCAGGCTCATGCTCGTCCATTGGCTGCCACGGAGGAATCGAAGACGCTGAATTCTTGCTGTGGTGCTGGCGAACGACCTTGTAGGTGTATCGCAAGCCAATCAACAGAAACAGCGCGACCAGGCTGAGTACGGCCATGCAAGAAATGGCGGGTTTAGCCTCGTGCGCGATTTCGTCATCACAGGCAGCGCTATTGAGTTCCACAACGCTGATTTGTCCATAGCCCATTTGTGGCGGCTGGGTAACGTTGTGGATCGCCGACTGTTGTTGCAGGTCCAGTACCTGATACTTCCAGAGCGTTTTCGAGCCTTCCCGGCAATAAGTGAACGTGACGGGGTCTGGGGCAGCAACAATGCAACCGTCGTTGATGTTGAGTTTTTTAAGCGTTTGATCCGCTGACCTTGTGAAATCCAGGTCGAAGACCGGAATAATCCCGGTGGCCGAAGCCACCATCGAAAACAGCACGCTGCCCGCGACGATGATTGTCGATGCTTTCAAGGTTATTTTTCCTTGTTTTTCATCAGCGTATGGAAACGCGCGTAGAGCGAGGCTCCCCCTGTTTGGATGAGTCTAGAAGATTGGTAGCCGTCTGAAGTCCGACAGCGAAAAAAAGTGAAGATAATGATGGAAATGACACTTGTTTGCGGTGGTGTGCCCGTGCGGCGCTTGGTGAATCAGTCACTCATGCCGTCTTCAATTGCGATGCCTTGTGCCCGCATTGCCTTGATCAATTCTGCCCGGGTACCTGGCAAATTGAGCATAGTCACGTGACGCAATTCGGCCACCTCTTCAGCGCTGTAAGGCGAGTAATTGGTTGGCGTGCTTTTACCCGCCAGGCCCTCTTTGCGAATCAACCAGTTAAGCAGGTCAGCCAACTGCGCGTTGTTCAGCGCCGATTGCGACATACCGGGCACACGCACCAGAAATTCGCGGCCGCCGGGGACCTTGAGGAAGTTGCCGACAAACCCGGTGAGTCGAGGTGTGTCATTGGCGGCCGAGCCCATGCCGTTACCCAAATGGCAGCCGGCGCATTGCAGTTGGTAGTTCACGCCAACGCTGTAACCGGCCTGATCGATGGGTTTTTGCAGTTCTTCATTGCCCGGCGCATGCCGCTGCGTCGGGTCGGGAATGGCCCGGGCAGAGGCGAGCGGGGTGCTCAGGGTGCAGACAAGACCGAGGAGTAGCAACTTACGCATGACAAAAGCACCTCTACGGTAAAACACTCTTTCTGTAGCCGCCGACGAAACCTGTGTAGGAGCCGCATTGGGGCACAAAAAAATACGCCGATTGCATGAGCAACCGGCGGCAATGCGCGTTAAATGGCGACGCCACGAATGACCGAAACGGTGCAGTGATAGATGTGCGATTTGGCGGCCAGGCACCAGTTCACATCGTTGTTGTTGAACGGGCGATAAGCCGGTTCTTCACTGTCGTTACGAGTGCAGGCGCACTGGGCACAGCTCTGCTTACCGCAGCAGTCGTTATAGGAAATGATGTAGTCCTTGCCGTCGGCCGGGTTGCGGCACGTGCCGATCCAGGTGACTTGCGAAGATTCGGTGCCCGGTGGGCAGGACGTCACCGACCCGCCGCAGCAGCTGCACAGAAAACCGTCGATGGAGCAGTAGCGCCAGTAGTCGCAGGTGTTCGGATCACCCGGGTCACCAGCCTTTGGGTTGTCCGCGGCCAGGGCTTTGCTGGTGCGGTCCAGTGGCAACAGCAGCGGCAATGCGGCACCGGCGACCATCAATGAACCCATGCGTGACAGCAGTTTGCGGCGTGAGGTGGTGTCGGCCACTCGACGGGTCGAGCGCTCGAACAACAGATCCAGCAGTTTCATAAAAGTCTCCCTGCCTTAATCAGTGGCTATGGCCGTGGCTGTGGTCGTGTGCATGCGGCTGGCTGTTGAGGTATTCCTGCAGCGTGGCCTTTTTCAAGTGCTCGACTTCGAACAGGCTGTCCAGGTGCTCGCGGGAATTGACCAGGCCCTTGGCGCGCAGGGTGCCGGTTTTATCGATCAGCGCGGCGTAAGGCAGCTTGCCGATCTGGTAGGTCATGCCGACTTCCGGCCCGACCACGTAGGTGGCGTCTTCCAGTTTGTGTTCACGGATCAGCTTTTGTTGGGCGTCCATGTCGCCGTCACTGATGAACACCACGTCCAGGCGATCAGCCTGTTCCTTGGCGATGGATTTGATCGCCGGCAACAACGATTTGCAGATCGGGCAGGTTGGCGAGAGGAAAAACAGCAGTTGGTTCTTTTCGCCGGCATAACCGAAGTTCACCGGGCGACCGTTACGGTCGGATGCGGTGACTTGAGGTGCGGCTTCGTTGACCGCCACGCCTTTGTCCATCATCAGCGCCCCGGCCGGAGCCAGGCGACCATGCAAAACACCAATCTGACGCACCAGGCCCATGACGGCAAACGCCACGGCCGCGAGCAGAACCCAGAGCAACACGTTGGAAACGATTAAGCCTTCCATTGATCACCTACCAATCAGTTTGAGCAGAAGAGGGGAGTTCGCCAGCAAGCCATCGGCTGCGGCGTACAAAAGCAGCGCAACGGCGCTGGCGGCAACGGTGACGAAGCCATCAAAAAAACCCAGGTCGCGGGCCATCGGCAGCACGCTGGCCAACAGCGCCACGCCCACCAGCACGCTGTTACGCAGCAGCAGGATCGGGCGCAACGGTTGCGCTTGGTCCGGGCCGGCACAACCACAGTCGATGTCACGGCGACCGCGCCACAGGTTGATGCCAATGGCTGCGGCGTACAGTGCGATCAAACTGGCCGCCGCCATCGCTGCCCAATACCGGCAGACCGGCACCAGCAATGCGAAGGCGAGCACCAGCTCTACCACGGGGATCACACGAGCGACCGGGCGCACCAATACGTCAGGCAACAGTTGGTAGTCCGCCAATTGCTTGGCAAACCGTGCCGGCGCCCGCACCTTGTGCGTTGCGGCACTGGCCAGCAACACTGCAATGGTGAGGGCGCTGGCAATGATGAAGATCGGATCTAAGCGCATGGCCGAACCTCGTTTAGTGGCTCATGACCTGAGTCGCGGTTTTGGCGACTTTCGGCATGCTGCCCGTGAGCTTGTTGGTCTTCAGATCGAAAATCTGCAAGCCGCCCTCGACATCGGCGCCCAGCAGCAGCGGTTTGTCGTCGCTCGTCGCTTGCAGGCTCCACACCGGCGCCGGTGCTTCCAGCGTCGCCACTTTCTTATGGGTCTTGAGGTCGAACGCCCAGATCAGCGGGCTCGGGTCTTCCCACTTCAACGGTTCATGCCCGTCGTGCATCAGCACGTACAAGCGGTCGAGCTTCGGCGCCACGGCCATCAGCTGCCAGCCACCCGGCGCCCAGCCGGCTTTCTTTTCCTCGTCGGTGGTCAACGACCACGACGGCAGGATCTTCGGCGCGTCGCCAGAGAAATCCACGGCACGAACGGTGCCGGTCGTGGTGGTGAAGTAGTAGGTATCGCCGACGTTCACCGCGCGCTCAACGAGCTTCTCGGCGTTCGGGTCGAAGAACGGCGTGCGGCTGCGCGCGGTTTCCTGGCCCTGGTCGTTCAGGGTGATCACCTGCAAGCTGCCATCGCCACACAGCGAGGCGAAGCGGCGGTTGCCGATCGGGTAGTTGAGCACGCAACCCGGAATCGCCAGTTCGGCGGCGACGGACTTGGCTTGCGTGTCGACCACGGTCACCGAGGTCGACGGCGTGAAGTTGTAGACGTAGACGAAACGGTCATCGCCACTGGTATTCAAGCCATAGCGTTGGGTCAGCGACTCGGCGCGCTTGGGTGGAATCACGACTTCCCAGGCCGGTGCCAGAGTCGAAGTGTCCCACGCGGTCAGCACATCGGTAACCGTGCCGCGAGTGCCGCGCGAGTAGAAAATGTCGGCGCTGTAGAGGGTTTTTTTATCGCGGCTGAGCGTTGACGGTGCGGCAAAACCGGTCGGCATCATGCCGAGGATGCGTTTTTTGTCGGGGTCGACCACAGTGACACGGCCCACCACGAAACTGTCGAATTCGACGTCGACGATATACGCCCGGTGGGCTTGCGGTGGAAAGGCCAAAACGGTCTGGCCGATGGTGTCAGCCGGCAGGTCCGCACGGGCGCTGGTCAAGCCGAGTACAAGCAGGCTTAGACCTAGCGCTGACTGTACGTTGATCCTGTTGGTTCGCATTAGGGGAACTCCCTGAATTGTTATTCACGCAGATCGCGGGTGCTTGGGCAGATTTTTACAATTCGATTCTGCCTCGCCGTGAAACGCCGAGAATTGCTGTGGCTGCCAAGTGTTTGTGTGTCTGTGCCAGTCGTGGGAAGCCGGCTGCACACACCGCGAAACGCAATTCAAATAACGGCGGCGAACGCACCCCTGTAGCAGCTGCCGAAGGCTGCGTCCGGCTGCGAAGCAGTCGTAAAACCACAGCATGCGGTGTGTCAGAAGGACCGTGTCAGGAGGGTTTACGACTGCTGCGCAGCCGGACGCAGCCTTCGGCAGCTGCTACCGGTCAGGTGGTAGTCAGAGGGGATTGGCGAGAGGAAGGGAGAAGGTAAAAACAGCACCACACGGATCCAGATTCTGCGCCCAGATATCCCCGCGATGGCGGCCGATGATGTTTTTGCACAGTGCCAGCCCAATGCCGTTGCCGCTGACTTTGGACGAGAAAAAACCGTCGAACAGTTTGTCTTGCTCCAATGCCTGAATCCCGCGTCCACGATCTTCAACCCGCACCAAGGCAACCTGTTCATCACGGCTCGCGTGTATACGCAGCACACGCCGATCCGGCGGTAAATCGGCCATCTCTTCGATGGCGTTAAAGGCCAGGTTGAGGATGACCTGGCCGATCAGCACTTTCTCGCAACTAATCAACAGCGGTTCGGAACTGGTGACAATCTCGACCTTGATCCGGCTCGGGTCGGCACGCAGACTGATGAAGTATCGGGTTTCGCGCAGCAGCTCGTTAAGGTCGATCAGCTCTTCAGATTGCTCCAGCTTGACCACATATTCGCGCACGCTTTTGATGATCAGCGACGCATGTTCGATTTGCCGCACCGCGTTCTGCAAACCCCACGCCACGCCTTGATCATTGCCTTGATCCTTGCCCAAACGAATCACCGCGCCTTCGATGAAATTACGCGTGGCCGCCAGCGGCTGACTCAGCTCATGGGCAATCGCCACGGCCATTTCGCCCATGGCGTTGTAGCGTGCCAGGTATTCAAGCTTTTGCTCGCTGACCCGTCGGGCTTTTTCGGCGAGCACCTGTTCGGTGACATCGCGGAACAGCAGCAGGTAGCCGACCAGATCGTCTTCAATTTCGATATAGCGGCACGTCGCGTGGTGCCAGCGCCATTCACCGTCACGCCGTTGCAGGTGGTAGTGAACGCTGAACGGTGCGTGTTCCGGCTGCTCGCTGGACATCTGTTGCAGCAAGCGCTGGCGAGAAGTCTCGTCGCACCAGTCGAGGAAGTTTTCGCCAATCAGCGGCTGATCTTCGCTGTTGAGCAGTTGTGCGGCGGACTCGCTGATAAAGCGGATATCGCCCTGCGGCCCAAGCACCGCGACGCCTTCAGCGAGGTCCTGCATAAAGGCTTTGAGGCGGCTTTCGAAGCGCTTGAGGTCACGCTTGACCTTGTCTTCCTTGGAGATGTCGCGGAACTGCACCATCAACACATCGCGACCGTCCAGGTGCACCAGCGTCGCCACCGCTTCCGAGAGGATTTCCACCCCTTGCTTGGAGCGATAACACCACTCGATAGAACGCTGACCGGTGCGCGCCGCGCCTTCCAGCCAGCGCAGGCCGACCGACCGCCGGTACTGCGGCGCATTGCGGGTCATGTCCGGGGCTTTGAGCGGCGTCAGTTCTTCCAGGGTAAAGCCCAGCGCCGTCAGGGCGGCGGCGTTGGCCCACAGGATCTCCTTGCTGTGGGCGTCGTGAAGAATGATGCACAACGGCATGGCTTCGATCAGGGCGTAGAAGTCGTTCGGTTTTGGCAGATACATCGCGCAGCCCTTGGCGGCAGAGGGGTCGACTATAGATGAAGTCGAAGTATGGCGTTTTATACCGGCTTGCGCCCAGCGATGCGCTCAGAGGTAACCGGGGGCGGGCTAGGGGTTTTCTTTAGTCGGGGGGCTGCACGCACCAATAGTGGCGAGCGGATGCGGTTTTTACACTGAACCCATCAACGGTCGTCCCGCCCCCAGGCAGGTTCCGTCTAATAACAATTCAACGGAGAACAAGCCCATGCTGCGTTCAGCTACCGCGCAGAAAGACCCTCTGCCAGGCGTCGACGACATCAGCGTCCACTGCCAGGAATTTCAGCAGGTGCTGGATGAAGTGCGCCAGCGCCGCGATGAATTCGACGCCGGGTCCTACGTGCCACGGGACATGATCGAACGCTTCAAACAGGTGGGCATCTACCGCGCCGCCACGCCGAAATGCTTCGGCGGTGATGCACTGGCGCCAGCGCTGTTCCTGCAGATGATCGAACGCATCTCCGAAGCCGACGGTTCCGCTGGCTGGGTCGCGAGCTTTGGCAGCGCCGGCGTTTATCTCGCCGCTTTGCCGAAAGAAACCCTGGCTGAAATCTACGCCGACAGCCCTGACCTGGTGTTCGCCGGCGGCCTGTTCCCGTTGCAGCCTGCTGAAGCGGTCGACGGCGGCTGGCAAGTCAACGGCACCTGGAAATTCGCCAGTGGTTGCAAAGGTGCGGACTTGCTCGGTGTTGGCATCGGCGCCGCCGGTGGCAAGCCGCGCACTGCTGTGTTCCGTGCGGATCAAGTCGAAATCATTGAAAACTGGGACGTGGTCGGCCTCAAAGGCACTGGCAGCCACGACCTGCGCGTCACCGATAAACACGTCGATGAGCGCTGGACCTTTATCCGTGGGGGGGCTGCGACCATCGACGAGCCGCTGTTCCGCTACCCGTCGATTGCCTACGCCGCGCAAGTGCTGGCCGTGGTCAACCTCGGTCTGGCCCGCGCTGCCCTCGATGAAGTCAGCCGCATGGCTGCCGGCAGCGGCATCACCGGCGCACCGAAAATGGCCGACCGCGCTTACGTGCGCATCGAAATCGCCAAGGCCGAAGCGCAACTGGCCGCCGCCCGTGGCTTCTTCTACAACGCGACCGAGCAGGTGTGGAACTCGATTCTGGCCGGCAACCCGGTCACGCCTGAGCAAACCAGCTTGCTGCGTTTGTCTGCGATTCACGTGTCCCAGGCCGGTGCGGCCGTGGTGCAGAGCGCTTACAGCCTCGCCGGCACCACCGCGATCTACCTGCGCCACCCGCTGCAACGTTACCTGCGCGATTCGCTGGTGGTCACCCAGCACGCATTCCTCAGTGAAGGCCTGTACGACGGCGCCGGTTCGGTGTTCCTCGGCGTACCGCCATTCCCTGGCTACATCTGAACCCACTCTTTCAAGGATCAAACCCCATGACCCAGACCACCCAAGAGCCATTGCGCGTCGTCTTCTGCATCGGCATCACCCAGAACTTTTTCGACCTGCCAACCGGCGAAGGACTTAGCGTGTGGAAAGGCTTCAGCCAGATGATGGGCTCGCTCGGCGCCATGCCCGGCATCACCGTGCTCGGCGCGATGGACGATGACCGCTTGATGGTCGGCCCGTCCACCACCTCGCCCTGGACCGTCTACATCATGGCCGACGTCGACTGCCACCAATCGGTGATCGATGCCTGCAACCTGTTCCGCACCACGCCGGTCAACGAATACAGCCTGTGGCGCTACGCCAAGGTCGAAGCGCGCATCGGTCGCCCACTGACCATTCCTGACGCAGCCAAGGTTTAAGCCATGAACGAGGCCTTGCTGCAGCGACTTGAGACGCTGGAAGGGGAGAGCCGGGTGCGCCGCTTGATGGCGCGCTACATGGACCTGTGCGATGTGCCGAGGGCGCCGACTTACGTCCGCGAACTGGCGGAGTTGTTCTGCGTCGATGCAATCTGGGAAGGCATCGGCACTCAGACCGCGCAGACCTTCGGCCAGCACCAAGGGCGTGATGCGGTGGCGGCATTCGTCGGCGGCTACTTGCCGCCCTCGGATCACTTTCGCCTGAACCTGCATTACCTCACCAGCGAGTCGATTGTGGTCGACGGCAGCAAGGCCCAAGGGCAGTGGATCATGCAGCAGGTTTCAACCTACGCCGATGGCCACAGCGAGTTGTTCGGCACCCGCCTGAACATCGATTTTCGCTGTGTCGACGGCGTCTGGCTGATCGCGCATTTCCGCACGCAACGCTTGTTCAACACGGGGTTGGGCGCATGAGCACATTTATCAGCGAATTCCTGATCGGTGGCAACGGCAAACGGGTCGCGATCAAAGACTCCATCGACATTGCCGGGTATGCGACCCGCTCCGGCAGCCGCGCGTTTGCCGATGCTGCACCAGCGACCCGCAATGCCGATGTTGTCGACGCAATCCTTGACGCCGGCTGGCAGATCGTTGGCAAGACCAACATGCACGAACTGGCGTTTGGCGTCACCGGCATCAACGACTGGACCGGCACACCGATCAACCCGCAATCTCCGGATCGCGTGCCGGGCGGTTCGTCCAGCGGTTCGGCCGCAGCGGTCGCGGCCGGTTTGGCGGACATTGCCATCGGCACTGACACCGGCGGCTCGGTGCGTGTACCAGCAGCATGCTGCGGCATTGCCGGGTTGAAGCCGACTTACGGCCGAGTCAGCCGGGTCGGTGCGCATCCGGCTGAGTCCAGCCTCGATTGCGTCGGGCCGTTTGCCGCCGACATGGCCGATCTGATCGCTGCGATGCAAGTGATTTGCCCTGGTTTTCAGGTTCAAGGTTTGCCCTCGAGCAATGCCTCTGTCGGCTTCCTCGAAGTCGACTGCGATCCGCATCTGCAAGCGAGCCTCGGCGCCGCTGCTGACCGCGCCGGCTGGCGCTGCAGCAACCTGCGCCTGAGCGAATTCGAAGCCGCGTTCGCTGCCGGTTTGACCGTAATCAATTTTGAGAACTGGGCAGCGTTCGGTCACCTAACCGGCAAAGGCTTGATCGGTGCGGATGTCGAGCAACGCCTGCTGGCCGCCAGCCGCACCAGCGCCGCCGACCTGGCGCAAGCGGAGAAAGTCCGTGCGCGTTTCAGCCAACAAGTGGACGCCGCACTAGAGGAGTTCGCGGTGCTGCTGTTGCCGACGATGCCGAGCCTGCCGCCAACGCTGGTCGAAGCCCGCAGCTCGAGCAAAGCCGTGTCCGGCATGACCCCGCTGGTACGGCCTTTCAACCTCAGCGGCCACCCGGCGCTGACGGTGCCGGTGGAACTGGATTGCGGCGGGCTGAAAGTTGGCCTGCAGATTGTCGGCCGTAAAGATCAGGACGAAGTGGTCTGCGCCTTTGGTGCGCAGCTGCAACAGAGCATGGCCGGTGAACGGTCCACCCCTAAAAACAAGTCATAAAAAAGCCATGAGGAGAACCGCATGAGCACTCATGAATACCGGCTGATCGCATCATCGAAAAGCCCCGACGAACTGGTCAGTCACGACCGCGTCGACGTCTCGCTGTACAACGATCCGGCCCTGTTTGAAGCCGAGCTGGACAAGATTTTCTACCGCACCTGGGTGTGGGTTGCCCACGAAAGCGAAGTGCGCAATTCCGGCGACTTCAAGACCGCCACCATCGGCCGTCGCCCGGTGATCGTTGTTCGCGACAAGAAGAACAACATCAACGTCCTGGAAAACCGCTGCCGCCACCGTGGCGCCACCGTGTGCGAGAAACACAAAGGTAACGCCACCGGTTTCACCTGCCCGTACCACAGCTGGTCGTATGGCCTGGACGGCAAACTGCGTGCGCTGCCTTACCCGGACGGCTACGAAGGCATTCTGGAAAAGTCCGAACTGCCGCTGACCAGCCTGCGCGTGGAAAGCTACGCCGGCATGGTCTTCGCCAGCTACAACGACGAGATCGAACCGCTGGAAGATTTCCTTGGTGGTGCCAAGCACTGGATGGACCTGTTCATGAAACAGGGCGCCGGCTACCCGATCAAGACCCAGGGCGAGCACAAGTTCAGCTTCAAGGGCAACTGGAAGATCCAGCTGGAAAACACCACCGACGGTTATCACTTCCCGATCGTGCACAAGTCGTTCATGTCGTCGGTGGATGAAGAAACCTCGGAAATGCTCTCGTTCATGACCGACGAACAAGCGGTCACCCACTCGCTGGGCAACGGCCACAGCGTGATGGTGATGGTGCCGGAGCACGTCGATCTGGATCACGACGACGGCACCGAACAGTTGCAGGAGCGTTTTGCTCACGTGACTGAAGAACTGTCGAAAACCATGCCGGCAGATCAAGTGCGGCGCATCGTACGTTCGCTGCACGGCGCCGGTTTCAACTTGAACCTGTTCCCGAACATCGCGATGTCGATGTCGTTCTTCCGCGTGCTGCGCCCGGTCTCGGTCACCGAAACCGAGATTCGTCACGTTGCCTTGGGCATGGACGGCGGCCCGGAAATCGCCAACCGCGAACGCATGCGTATTCACGAACACTTCCAGGGTCCGTTCGGTTTCGGCAGCCCGGATGATGCCGAGGCTTGGGATCGTGTGCAGCGCGGCTCGTACGCCGGCGTCGATGCGCCAATCCTGGTCAACCGCGGCCTCAATCGCGAGATCACCGCCGAGAACGGCGACAAAGTGTCCCACGCCACCGACGAGGGCGGCATGCGCGGTGCCTATGACATGTGGAAGAGGATGATGAGCCAATGAGCAATCAAGACACCCTGAACGGTTTTTCCGGTCCGTTGGCCCAGGCCATCGAATTCATCTGGCGCGAAGCCGAACTGCTCGACCACAAGAACTACGTCGAATGGGCGACCTTGTGGAGCGAGAGCGGCAAGTACATCGTGCCGATCGACCCGGACACCGAAGACTTTGAAGCCACGCTCAACTACGCCTACGACGATGCGCGCATGCGTGACTTGCGCATCGAACGCCTGACCGCCGGCTACTCGCCGTCGGCGGTGGACGCGGCGAAAACCATCCGCACGGTCTCACGTTTCCGTCTGGTGGAAGCTGCCGGTGACCTCGTTGAGGTCAATTCCGCCCAGGTGCTGTACGCCTACAAACGTGGGGTTCACACGCCGTTCGTGGCCGACCTCAACCACCGCATTCGCATTGTCGACGGTGTGGCGAAGCTGGAACGCAAGGTTGTGCGCCTGATCAACTCCACCGACAGCCTCAGCGCGCTCGGCTTCCTGCTATGAGGGCCACCACCATGAACCGAGTAGCCCTGGTGACCGGCGCTTCGCGCGGTCTCGGCGAATGCATTGCCCGTCGTTTGCATGCAGCGGGTTATCGCGTGGCCCTGGCCGATGTACGCCTCGATGGCGTACAGCAACTGGCGGTGGAACTTGATGGCAGCGGCGCGACTGCCGTTGCCATCGAACTGGATGTGCGTAACAAGGCCGATTTTGTCCGTGCCCGCGACCTGCTCGCCGAGCGTTGGGGCGGCACCGACATTCTGGTGAACAACGCCGGCCAATCGAAAGTCGCGGCGCTGATGGATATCACGCCAGAAGAATTCGACGAGTCGATGGCGATCAACCTGCGCGGCACGTTTGTCGCCTGCCAGGTGTTCGGCGCGCACTTTGCCGAGCGCGGTTTTGGTCGCATCGTCAACATCGCCTCGCTCGCTGGCCAGAACGGCGGAACCGCCACGGGCGCGCATTACGCGGCGGCCAAAGGTGGCGTGGCGACACTGACCAAGGTCTTCGCCCGTGAACTGGCGCCCCAAGGAGTGACGGTCAACAGCATCTCGCCGGGTCCGCTGGACTTGCCGATCGTGCGTGAAACCGTGGCCCCGGAGCGTCTGGAGCAGATTCTGAAGATGATCCCGGCCGGCACCCTCGGCGCCCCGGAGTACATCGCCGACAGCGTGTTGCTGCTGATCGCCGAACACGCCGCCTCTGTAACGGGCGCGTGCTGGGACATCAACGGCGGGTTGTTCATGCGCTGAATAAAGCGTTCAACGCAGCTTATGTAGCAGCTGTCGAGCACCGCGAGGCTGCGTTCGGCTGCGRAGCAGTCGTAAAMCCYGCACRMGCGGTCTTTCTGGAACACCGCGCYGCCTGATTTYACGACTGCTGCGCAGCCGAACGCAGCCTCGCAGGCTCGACAGCTGCTACCAGCGAACGCAGCCTCGCAGGCTCGACAGCTGCTACCAGCGAACGCAGCCTCGCAGGCTCGACAGCTGCTACCAGCGAACGCAGCCTCGCGGGCTCGACAGCTGCTACTAGCGAACGCAGCCTCGCGATGCTCGACAGCTGCTACGAGCTGTTTATTTAACAAAAATCAACCGAATTTCAGGTGATGCAATGATGAAAGTGAGGATCGAAAGGATCGTCGACGAAGCGCTGGATATCCGTTCCTTTCGCCTCGTGCGCAGTGACGGTCAGCCGCTCGACAGTTATGAACCGGGAGCGCATGTCGACCTGACCGGGCCGACTGGCGTGACCCGCCAGTATTCGCTGTGCAGTCCGCCGCAGGATCGCCGCGCCTATCTGGTGGCGGTGAAGAAAGAAGCGCAGTCGCGCGGTGGTTCGCTGGCGCTGCATGAACAGGTGGAAGAGGGCATGGAACTGGAAATGGGTGCCCCGCGCAACCTGTTTCGCCTCGACCCGAGCGCCACGGAGCATGTGTTGTTTGCCGCCGGGATCGGCGTCACGCCACTGCTGAGCATGGCCTATCGACTGGCGGAAAGTGGCCAGCCATATCGCTTGCACTACTTTGCCCGCTCGCCGGAGTACGCCGCTTTTTCCGGGCTGTTGGCGGCCACCTTTTCCGATCACGTACAGTTCCATTACGGGGTTGAGCCAGCTGACATGGACGCGGCATTGAGCCAAAGCCTGGATCAGGCCGGCAGCGCTGCCCACGTCTACACCTGCGGCCCCGGTCCGTTCATGAACAAAGTGGTGGAAGTGGCCGCCCGCAGCCGTAGTGAAGACGCGATTCACCTGGAGCATTTCCAGGCCGATCCCGCCGCCAATGCCGGCCCGAGTGGTGGTTTTGAAGTGGAACTGTCCAGCTCCGGCGTGGTGCTTCAGGTGCCGGCCAATACCAGCCTGGTCGACGTGCTCCAGGCCCACGGTTGCGACATCGACACTGAATGCCGTGAAGGTATCTGCGGCACCTGCATTGTCGATGTACTGGACGGGGTTCCGGAACACCGCGACAACTGTTTGTCCAGCAAAGAGAAGGCCGGCAACAAGCAAATTTGCGCCTGCGTTTCGCGCGCGCTTTCCGCTCGTCTGGTATTGGACCTTTAACCGGTAAACCCCTGGAAACATTGCGTGGGAGTCGATTAAATCGGCGCCCCACGACCGTCTAAGGAGGCGACGGTCACGCCCCCGGAATTCATCGTGCCGCTCGGCGAAGCGGTCGAAAAATAACAATAAAACTGACGTGAGGCCCTGCGGTCATGAGTACTACTTCGGCGGTGCGCAACGATGCATTCGAAAGTTGGTTAAGCCAGGTCAATCAGGCCTGTGGGCGCTTTGACGCCCGCGCTCTGGACGCGGATTTTTACGGTGAACTGTCAGAGTTTCGCAACGGAGCGATCAACCTCAGCGTGGTCGACATGGCCCACGTGCATCTGTATCGCACCAGCAAAGACGTCAGCACCAGCAGCGACGGCCACTACTACGCGGTGTTCCAGCTGCGCGGCAGCTCGCAACTCGAACAGGGCGACAACCGGGCCCAGCTGGGCTGTGGCGACATCGCGCTGATCGATGCCTGCCGTCCCAGCGACATGACCTATAACGAAGACTCCCGACAGTTGTCGCTGATCCTGCCGCGTCAGGTGGTGCAGCGTGGTTCGCACTTCAACGCCGTCAACTGCGCCACACGCATTGCGGCCAGCACACCGTTGGCCACCCTGGCCAATCGCATGGTGCTGGAGACCCAGCGCCAGGAAGGGCTAGAGATGCAGGAAAGCGAAGCGGTGCTCGACGCATTGGTCAGTCTGTTATTGCCGGGGATCAGCGCGCGCGACGCCGGTGTGGATGCACACGAGCGGCAATTTCGCAAAACCATCGCCTACATCGACGAGCACATCAGCGCCGAAGAACTGTGCCCGGAGCTGATTGCCCGGGAGGTGGGCATGTCGGTGCGCGGGCTGTACCGGATGTTTTCCAAGCGTGGCCTGGTGGTGGCGCAATACATCAAGCATCGTCGCCTGGACTTCTGCGCCGAAAACCTGCGCCGCTCCGACGTCGAGCAGAAGCTTTCTGCCCTGTGCTACGCCTGGGGCTTCTCGGATTCCAGCTACTTTTCCTCGGCGTTCAAGTCACGCTTCGGCGTGTCGCCGGGTGAATACCGCAAGCGCTACAGCCACTGACCGCGTCATCGTTCTTCGCGAGCAGGCTCGCTCCCACATTAGACCGTGTTTGCTCAGGCAACTCGGTCAACTGCAGGAGCGGGCTCGCCCGCGAAGGCGTAGTGTCAGACGTCTCGATGTTGATTGTGCAAGCCCCTTCGCGAGCAAGCCCGCTCCCACAGTTGACCGCGTCCGCCTGGACAACTCGGTCTAATGTGGGAGCGGGCTTGCTCGCGAAGGCGGCCTGAAGACCGCCGAAGATTAAGACTCAGTGCCGCGCCGGTTCATCCACCGGCAAATGCAACACCTCGCGCACCAGCATGGCTATGCTGCTCACGCCCATTTTTTCCTTGATCTTGGTCCGGTGCACATCAACGGTTTTCACGCTGATGTTCAGCTCGCGGGCAATGACCTTGCTGGCCTTGCCATCGATTACCAGCATCAATACTTCCCGTTCCCGGCTGGTCAGCAGCGCGAGCTTGCCTTGCAGGTTCTGACGTTGCTGCTGATCGGCCTGGGCATGCACGGCGGTCTTCAGCGCCGCCTGAATGCGGTCGATCATCTGCTGCGGGTTATAGGGTTTCTCGACGAAATCCAGCGCACCGTTCTTCATCGCCGTCACCGACATCGGAATGTCGCCATGGGCCGAGACGAAAATCGTCGGCAGGGTGCTGCCACGCTGGTTGAGGATTTCCTGCAACTGAAAGCCGCTGGTTTCCGGCATGCGCACGTCCAGCACCAGACACGCTGGCTGCTTGGGGTCGTACTGGCTCAGGAACTCTTCAGCGCCGGCAAAGCATTGCGCCTGCACACTGACCGACTCCAGCAACCAGGCGAGCGAGGTGCGCAGGTCTTTGTCGTCATCAACGATATAAACAATCGGTTTGCGCGTTTCCATCAGGGGCTGCCACGAGAAATTCTATTTATTGTTATCGCACGCATGCACGCTGCGGCGGACTTGCGCCTAGGGTGGCGCCTCAATGCAGGATACCCACTGCGAAGGGCTCTGACGATAAAGAAACCACCTAGTCGACTAGCGGAAAGCACACCTCATCATGGGGATCGTCAGAATGGTTGCGGGCTGCGCCGGGCCTTAGTCTTGTTCCATAACCAAGGGCCGCGCAACGACGGTCCTCCTGAAGGAAGGGGCATCGAAATGGCCGACCTGAGCCAGCAGCAAATCGACTTTCGCAACGCCATGTCGCAGCTGCCTGCTGCGGTTAACATCATCACCACCAACGGCCCCGGCGGGCAATGCGGCATCACCGCCAGCGCTGTGTGCTCGGTCACCGACTCGCCACCCACGGTGCTGGTCTGTGTGAACCGCAACAGTGCCACCCACGATGTGTTCCGCACCAACGGCCATCTGTGCGTCAACGTGCTGTGCGGCGAACAGGAAGACCTGGCCCGCCACTTCGCCGGCATGACCAAAGTGACGATGGCCGAACGCTTTGCCTGGGACCTGTGGGACCAAGGCGACACCGGTGTGCCGTTGTTGCGCGATGCGCTGGTGCAGCTGGAAGGGCGGATCACCGAGTGCAAGGAAGTGGGTTCGCATTCGGTGATGTTTGTTGAGTTGTCCAATGTGGGCGTGCGTGCAGAGCGGGACAGTCTGGTGTATTTCAACCGGTTGTTTCATCGGTTGGAGCATGCGGGCGCGCATTGCTGAAATACCGCGTTATCGTTCATCGCGGGCAAGCCACGCTCCCACAGGGTTTTACGTCGGACACACATTTTGTGTTCCACACGGATCACTGTGGGAGCGTGGCTTGCCCGCGATGGCGGTCTCAAATTCGAGCGCATGTTTAAAGGTGTTTAAGGATACTTCCTGAAAGCTACAACGCCTTGCGCCTTTGCCTACGACTACGCCAGAATCCGCCGGCTTGTGCGCTTTGGACGCCCTCGGTAACTTGATTCCCGTCACTGATTCCCAGTGATCGGGTTTAGTAGCCCGAGGATTTGAAGGCTGCACAAGCGTCTGTCAGACAGGTATTTCCATGCCTGTATTTGATGGTGGTTGTGCGCAGGGCGCCCTCGGGCGCGCCGGCTTTGCCTTCTTTCCCCGGTCTACTAACCTGCGTACAGCCGCCACCCCTCGTATTAGTAGCGAGGCGTGGCTGCCCGAAAAGGAAGAAGGTAAATATGTTCAAGGTAACGCCAAACCCGCCAGACTCAGATCCGGCATCCCCCTACGAATCAGTCGATTCAAAGAAATTCCACGAAGCCGCTGAACGCGCCCTCGATCACTACCTCAACCCCGGCGTCATCAAGTCCCCCGCCACCCGCAAACCCAGCACGATGTTCATGCTTGCACCGGATATCCGAGACGAAGACCTCTTGGCCCACACCTGTGAGTCACTGGCCCAGGCCAGTGTCATGACCAGCGATTTCGCGGGGTATCTGGAAGGGCCGCATCGGCATACGGCGATGGCGATCCAGCAGATCATCATGCTGGCGGAACTGGCGGCGAACCGGATGCTGGATAATGTCGAGGTGCCGAAGTAATACCCAAGCACCGCGTCATCGTTCTTCGCGGGCAAGCCACGCTCCCACATTAAACCGCGTCCGTCTGGACAACTCGGTCAAAACTGTGGGAGTGAGCCTGCTCGCGATARCGGAGTGTCAGAC
>NZ_JBFULH010000041.1:0-20795 GCF_056400445.1 Pseudomonas sp. P5_B2
GGTGCTGCTGGATCTCGGATTGCCCGGCAAAGACGGGCTCGATGTGCTCGATGTCATACGCGGCCGCAACAACTCGGTTCCGCTGCTGATCATCACGGCAAGAGACAGTCTCGATGATCGCCTGCGCGGCCTCGACGGCGGTGCTGACGATTTCTTGCTAAAGCCCTTCGCGATGGCAGAACTGCTGGCCCGCATGCGCGCTGTGCTACGCCGTAAAGGCGGCAGCGCCCAGTCACTGCTGGACAACGGTGTGGTGTCACTGGATCTGGTCTCCAAACAAGCCAGTACCGTCGACCTGCCCGATGTTCAGCTTTCCAGCCGTGAGTTCGCCCTGCTGCAGGCCTTGTTGATCCGGCCTGGCGCCATTCTCTCTCGCAGCGAACTTGAAGACCGGATTTACGGTTGGGGCAATGAAGTGGAAAGCAACGCGGTGGAGTTTCTGATTCACGCACTGCGGCGCAAATTGGGGAACCATGTCATCAAAAACGTCAGGGGAATGGGATGGATGGTTTCAAAAAGCACTTGAGCGAATCGATACAGGTACGGCTTTCTGTAACGCTATCGCTGGCCATCCTGATCGTGGCGGCGCTCGCCGGTGTTTTCGCGTTCGTCTCCGCGCTGAACGAGGCACACGAGATGCAGGATGAGACCCTGCGTCAAGTGGCCGTTCTTTTTGAGCGGCAGCAAATGACCCTGCGTTACCCTGCGGGTGAGCCGATCGTTGGCGACGACGAAGAATCCAGGGTCATCGTGCAATACCTGGCCGACAGCAGCAAAGCGACGGGCGCTGACGACGCAAGAATACCGCTGCCCTTCCCCACAACGCTGGCCGATGGTTTGTCGACCATAAACATCGCGGGAGAAAACTTTCGTGTGCTGATCCGAACCACACTCCGTGGCGAGCGCATCGTTGTCGCCCAAGAAGCCGACGTGCGTGACAAAGAGGCACGCGAGAGTGCCTGGCGCAGTCTGTTGCCATTTCTCATTTTGTTTCCGGTGCTGTTGCTGGTGGTGGGCGATCTGGTGCGCAAACTGTTCCGGCCCATCGCGACTCTCTCGAAGGAAATCGATCAGCGCGATGAACAAGCACTGCACCCTATCGATGAAAACCACCTGCCGACCGAGATCCGTCCTTTCGTCGTAGCGATCAATCGATTATTGGCGCGCGTCGCGCAGTCCATGGAAGCCAAGCGTCGCTTCATCGCCGACGCAGCCCACGAACTGCGCTCGCCAATGACAGCCCTGTCACTGCAAGCCGAGCGACTGTCCACTACCGAAATGTCGGCGTCGGCCTATGAACGTTTGTTGCCGTTGTCCCGGGGAATAGAACGCAGTAGAAAACTGATCGATCAGCTGCTGGCCTTGGCCGCCGCACAATCGAGCCCGGATCGATCACAGGCATCCGTTTCAGTCCATGACGTCTATCGACGGGTATTAGAGGACCTGCTGCCGCTGGCAGAGCGCAAGCGCATCGATATCGGTGTTGAAGGCATCGAAGATGTACAGGTCAACATCAACGAAATGGATCTGTTCATCCTGGTCAAGAATCTGGTGGATAACGCTATCCGTTATACCCCCGTCGACGGACGAGTCGACCTGACGATCGCGTTGGCGCAAGACACTGTGACCCTTCAAGTCCAGGACTCCGGCCCAGGCATCAGCGCAGAAGAACAACTATTGGTGTTCGATCCGTTCTACCGCAGTTTGGGAACCGATGAAACAGGCTCCGGGCTGGGTTTGTCCATCGTCAAGGCGATAGCCGATCGTACGGGCGCGCGCATCCGACTGAGTTTTTCAGATGAGGTGAAGCAGAGCGGATTATGTGTTTCGGTCTGCTTGAAAAGAGCTAAACCGTGAAGCTTATTCAAACGTGCCTGTGCGCACCTCGCCCTGGCTGACGTAACGAGCGATCAGCACACCGCCAGGCGTACTGATCGAATGCGCCAGCGTGAACGCCAACGCTTGCGCCGTGTCGTCGAACAAGCGCTTGCCGCGGCCCAGCACCACCGGGAAAATCATCAGTCGGAGTTCGTCCACCAACCCGGCGGCAAGCAATTGGCGCACCAGATCGCCGCTGCCCTGGGTCAGGAGATCGGCGCCGTGCTCGTGTTTGAGCGCGTGTATCGCGTCGGTCAAATTTCCCTGCAAAGCGTGGCTGTTGTGCCAACCAAGCGTATCGGGGTGATGCGTAGCGACGTGCTTGGGCACGCTATTGAACAGGTCAGCGATGGCGTGGTGGTTTGAATCGGCCTGTCTGTGCGGCCAGTACGCGGCAAAAATGTCGTAGGTGCGCCGCCCCAGCAGCAACTCGAACTGTTTCGCGAACAGGTCCTGAATGGCCTGGCCGGAGACGTTGTCGGCGTAGGGTACGATCCAGCCGCCATAGAGGAATTCGCCGCTGGTGTCCTCTTCAGGCCCGCCGGGCGCTTGCATAACGCCATCCAGACTCATGAATGCAGCAACGGTGAGCTTGCGCATAGCCTTCTCCCAGTAAGTACTCGTACAGGGAACGCCTGAGGTCAAACGCGATTCATCAGATTGATTCCCTGAAGGATAGTCGAATGGAGTACTGGGAAATCGACAAGGCCGACCACCGAGCGGCGAAAGAGATGTGCTCCGTTTCGACTTTCGATTTGCTCAATTGCGAGGCACTTCTATATTGAGGGGGTGCTCTGAACTTCCTGCCTCCTGTTGAGCTTTGGCCCATGGCAAATACTGATCAATTGATCATCTGCGAGCACTGCGACTGTGTGTATGAAAAAGTCACGCTCGTTGAACACCAGAAAACCCTGTGCACGTGCTGCGGCGCCGTGTTGCAGCGCCATAACCGCTTGACGGTGGAACAACGACTGGCACTGACCTGTGCGGCCTTGATGCTGTGGATTTTCGCCAACGTTTATCCCGTCATGACCATCAGCCTGAAAGGCATTAAAAACAGCGCAACCCTGTGGGATTCGGTATTGGCCTTGAGTCATGGGCCGATCACCTTTATCGCGTTGGTCGCGGCGATTGCGATGATCATTGCACCGATTTTCCAACTGCTGCTGCTGATCTGGGTCCTGGGTTTCGCCCTCTCGCACCAACGCTCGCCCGGTTTTAAATTCTGCATGCGCTGGCTTGAAGCGCTCCGGCCCTGGAGCATGCTGGAGGTGTGTTTTCTGGGGGCGATGGTCGCGGTTATCAAACTCGCCGGATTTCTTCACGTACTGCCGGGCATCGGCCTGTTTGCCCTGGCCGTGCTCAGCCTGGTGGTGATCCGCATCGCCGGGCGCGATATCCRTGAATTATGGGACATTTTATGAACATGCCCCCGGCCGCCAGCGATCTCAACCTGTGCCTGTGTCATAGCTGCAGCATGACCTGCGACATGACCGACAATCCGCACGAATGCGAACGCTGTGGCGCTCCGTTGCATCGGCGTAAAACCAATTCGCTGGCCCGTACGTGGGCCTTTATGTTCACGGCACTGGCTTTTTACGTACCGGCCAATCTGTTACCGGTCATGAACACCAAGATGCTCGGCAACGGCGCCGACAGCACGATCATGAGCGGCGTACTGGAATTCTGGGCCGCCGGTGCCTGGGACATCGCGCTGATCATTTTTATCGCCAGCATCGCGGTGCCGGGCATCAAGTTCGTAGCCCTTACGTTTTTGCTGATGTCCGTGCATCGCAGCAGCCTCTGGGCGAGCAAGGAGCGGTCGCAGTTGTACCGCTTCGTCGAGGTCATCGGTTATTGGTCAATGCTCGACGTGATCGTGGTGGCTCTGGTGGCCGCACTGGTGAAATTCAAAGCCCTGGCCGACATTGAACCGCGTGCGGGCATTCTGTTTTTTGGTTTGGTGGTGGTGTTCACCATGTTGGCGGCAATGAGTTTCGACCCGCGCCTGATTTGGGATGAAAAGCGGGAAAACCCACAAAACGAGGAGGTCATGGATGAAGTCGCAAGCCACTGAAGGGCCACAAGCCCCCGGCCAGGCCCCAATCAAGACTGGTCGCAGCGTTTCGCTGGTCTGGATCGTCCCCATTGTTGCGGTATTGGTGGGTTTATCACTGGTAGTCCACAGCATCTTGCAGGAAGGCCCGACCATCACTGTCATGTTCAAGACCGGTGATGGCCTGACAGCCAACAAGACCGAGGTCAAATACCGCAGTGTAGTCATCGGCCAGGTTTCGGATGTGGAGCTGAGCAGCGACCAGAAGAGTGTCAGCGCCACGATCAAACTGACCAAACAGGCCGAAGGTTTCACCCGCTCAGACTCGCAGTTCTGGGTCGTGCGTCCGCGTATCGGTGCCGGCGGGGTCTCGGGGATCGATACATTGCTGTCAGGGGATTACATCGGCGCCGATATCGGTCAAGCCAATGGCCGCGCGAAAAACTTCAAGGGCCTGGAAATCCCGCCGGCCATTACCTATGGCGAACCGGGCAAACGTTTCACCTTGCACACGCAGGATTTGGGGTCGCTGGACGTTGGCTCGCCGGTGTACTACCGCAAGATTCCGGTCGGTCAGGTGGTGGCCTATGCACTGGACCCGGATGGCAAAGGGGTGAACATTGACCTGTTCATCCACGCGCCCAATGACCAGTACGTCACTGAAAACACCCGGTTCTGGAATGCCAGTRGCGTGGACGTGAGCGTCAATGCCAACGGCATTGACGTCAGGACTGAGTCTTTATCCTCCCTGCTGGTGGGCGGTATCGCCTTCCGCGCGCCGGAATACAGCCCGGACGACAAACCTGCCCCCGAAGAGTATGCCTACGAACTGTTCGAGAATCAGCAAAGCGCCCTCGCACCACCGAATGGCAAGGCACAGTTCCTGGCCTTGCGTTTCGATCAGGCCATGCGTGGGCTGAAGGTCGATGCGCCGGTGGAATTCCTGGGCATAGAAATCGGCAAGGTGGTGTCGGTCAATCTGGATTTCGACGAGAAAAAGCGCAGTTTTCCGGTCAGTGTCGGCATCGTGATCTACCCGCAGCGCCTGGGTCAGGCCCACACCAAAATGATCAAGTCGCTCAATCATGACCCCAATGACGAAGCGGCAGGCGTGCGGATGATTGGTTCCTTCATCGACAACGGCCTGCGCGCCCAGGCCCGCACCGGCAACTTGTTGACCGGCCAGTTGTACATCGCCCTGGACTTCTACCCTAAAGCAGACAAAGTGGTCTTCGATGCGACCGCGCGCCCAGTCATGATCCCAACCATTCCGGGAAGCCTCGAACAGTTGCAGGAAAAACTCGAATCCATGGTCGACAAGGTCAACAAACTGCCGATCGAGCGCATTGCAGGCAATCTCGACAGCAACTTGGTGGAACTGCGCAAAGGGCTGGGGAAATTCAACAGCACGACACTGCCCGGCGTAGATACCGCCCTGTCGGACGTCAGCAAGACTTTGTTGTCGGCCAACACGACCCTGCAATCGGCTAACGCCACGCTTGCCGATGGTTCACCATCGCGGGAAAAACTCGGGCAGACCCTGGGTGAGCTGGAACGTACGTCGCGAGCATTGCGTGAGCTCGCGGATTACCTGATCCGGCATCCGGAAGCACTGCTTCGCGGTCGACCTGACAATCCCGCGGCAAAGGACCTGAAATAATGACCGTGCAGCAGAAGAAAGGAGCAACATCCATGGCCTTTTCGCCGAAGCTCACCTTGGTCGCTGCGCTCCTGCTGCTCGCGGCCTGCCGCAGTGAACCTGTTCACTATCACACCCTGATGCCAGCGCACACAGGTAGTGCAACGCGCAGTAACACGGTGGTCATCGAGATTGAGAGCCTCAGTTTACCGGCGCAGGTCGACCGGCCACAGGTGGTTATTCGCCAAGGCAACAGCGGCCTGGTGTTGCTCGAATCCGAATGGTGGGGGGCGTCGCTGGGAGAGGAGTTCCGAAGTGCCCTGATGGATCAACTGGCCAACCTCAACCCCCAGCGCAAGCTGTCGTTGCGCCTGGATGTGCTGCGTTTTGACTCCTTTCCCGGGCAATACGGGCTGATTGATGTGACCTGGCGCTTGCGCCCAGCCAGTGAAGTCAATGACGTCAATGGCACGTCCCTCACCTGCCGCAGCATCCTGCAAACGCCTTCGGGGGGGACCATCGAAGACCTGGCCCTGGCCCAGCAGAATAACGTCAAGCGCCTGGCTGCGCTGATCGGCCAGGCCGCCAAGGGGACACAACAGAGTTGCCCTCCCTCCAGCTAATTCCACTTCCCCACTCCCGGTAGTGTTCAGCGGTGCCCTGTCTCCGCTGACTCAACACCCGCCTATCGACACTCACTGAGTGTCTTCAAATCCTCAGGCAAGGTGCTGAAGGCCTGCTAACCTGAATGAAAATGACATGTATTAACGGTTTCTTTGACGTTTTTTTCTCATATTGCGTTTTACATTCCCTGCGCCTCAAAACATGCAAATGGTTCGCATTGATTCTCCGGTGAATCGGCGTGCATGACTTCTAAAAAGAACAGGAGCTGCCCCCCAGAATGACGCCCTCTATCCCTTCGTTCCTCAAAACAGCACTGCTGACCACTGCCCTGTTGAGTGCCGGACACGTCTATGCCGCTGATACCGACGGTATCGTGGTCTACAACGCCCAACACGAGAGCCTGACCAAGGCCTGGGTCGAGGGGTTCACCAAGGAAACCGGGATCAAAGTCACCGTACGCAACGGCGATRACACCGAGATGGGCAACCAGATCGTGCAGGAAGGTGCCGCCTCCCCGGCCGACGTATTCCTGACCGAGAACTCCCCGGCCATGGTGCTGGTGGACAAAGCAGGTCTGCTTGCACCGGTAGCGCCCCCGACCCTGGAGCAAGTGGAAGCGGCGTATCGTCCGGCGGATGGCAAATGGGTCGGGATCGCCGCACGCTCCACGGTGTTCGTCTACAACCCGAGCAAACTGCCTGCAGCCGATCTGCCAAAATCGTTGATGGACCTGGCCGGGCCAAACTGGAAAGGCCGTTGGGGCGCCTCACCCGCCGGTGCCGACTTCCAGGCCATTGTCGCCGCAGTGCTTGAGCTCAAGGGCGAAGCGGCCACCTTGGAGTGGCTCAAAGGAATGAAAGCCAATTACACCGCCTACCGTGGCAACAGCTCTGTCCTTAAAGCTGTCAACGCGGGCCAGGTCGACAGCGGCGTGATCTATCACTATTACAGCTACGGCGACCAGGCCAAGACCGGCGAGAACAGCAAGAACACCGCCCTGCACTACTTCAAGCACAAGGACCCGGGCGCCTTTGTCAGCGTCTCCGGGGGCGGCGTTCTGGCGTCCAGCAAACACAAGGAAGACGCTCAAGCACTACTGAAGTGGATCACCGGCAAGGATGGACAGAAAATCCTCGAAACCGGTAAATCGTTCGAATACGCCGTGGGCAAGAACGCACCTTCCAACCCTAAACTGGTGCCTTTGCAGCAGCTCGACGCGCCGACAGTCGACGCCTCAAAACTCGACAGTAAAAAAGCCGTGGAGCTGATGACTCAGGCAGGACTGCTCTAATTGATGCCAGAAACCCTGCCAGGGGGTGTCGCCACGGCGATACCCTCGAACTTGCGACGACGCTCCCGGGGTGCCTTCGCCGGTCGCGGTGGCGCGTGGGTGATCGGTTTGTCCGTGCTGATCTCGCTCCTGTCGCTGCTGCCGATAGCCTTTGTGATCGGCGTGTCGATCCAGACAGGCTGGGCGGCCATTGTGCCGCTGGTCTTTCGACCTCGTGTCGCTGAATTACTGATCAATACCGTATTGCTGGTGGTGATCACCATTCCCCTGTGCATCATGCTCGGCCTGGCGCTGGCCTGGCTGACCGAGCGCACCAACCTGCCGGGCCGACGCGGGTGGGCGCTGCTGGCGACGGCGCCTCTGGCCGTGCCGGCCTTCGTTCACAGCTATGCGTGGGTGAGTCTGGTGCCCTCGATTCACGGGTTGCCTGCGGGTGTCCTGATCTCGGTCATCGCCTACTTCCCGTTCCTGTACCTGCCGATTGCTGCCACCCTGCGCCGGCTCGACCCGGCTATTGAAGACGTTGCCGAATCCTTGGGGCTCAAGCCGTGGGCGGTTTTTTTCCGCGTGGTACTTCCGCAACTGCGCCTGGCCATTTGCGGCGGAGCGTTGTTGGTGGGCCTGCATTTGCTGGCCGAATATGGCCTGTACGCGATGATCCGCTTTGACACCTTCACCACGGCGATCTTCGACCAGTTCAAATCCACCTTCAACGGCCCGGCCGCCAACATGCTGGCCAGCGTGCTGGCCCTGTGTTGCCTGGCGATGCTCACCGCCGAGTCCGCCGCTCGCGGCACGGCGCGTTACGCCCGGGTCGGATCGGGAAGCGCTCGCACGCAGCGGGTTGTGCGCCTGTACTGGGAAGCAAAAATGCTTGGCCTGGCGCTGCAAGTCTTCACTTGCGCAATGGCGCTGGGTGTACCGTTGATCACTCTGGGCAAGTGGCTGATCGCGGGCGGCTCAGAGGTCTGGCAACCGGACGAACTGATGCCGGCGCTGCAACAGACACTGCAGTTCGGCGCAATGGGCGCGGTCCTCACCACCTGCGCCGCGATCCCGATTGCCTGGCTGTCGATTCGCTCTCCAGGCCGCTTGCAACGGATATTGGAAAGCTGCAACTACATCACCAGTTCGTTGCCCGGGATTGTCGTCGCCCTGGCCCTGGTCACAGTTACCATTCATTTCGCCCGGCCGATTTACCAGACCACGCTCACCGTGCTGCTGGCGTATCTGCTGATGTTCCTGCCCAGAGCCCTGGTAAATTTACGGGCGGGAATTGCCCAGGCACCGGTGGAACTGGAAAACATCGCACGCAGCCTCGGCCGCTCGCCCGGCCGGGCATTGTGGCTGATCACGCTGCGCCTGGCCGCACCGGGGGCGGCCGCGGGTGCTGCGCTGGTGTTTCTGGCCATCACCAATGAGCTCACCGCCACGCTGTTGCTCGCGCCCAATGGGACGCGCACCCTGGCCACCGGTTTCTGGGCCATGACCAGTGAAATCGACTATGCCGCTGCCGCTCCCTATGCCCTGTTGATGATCCTGCTGTCGCTGCCGCTGACCGGACTTCTTTATCACCAATCCAAACGAACGGCTGGCCGATGAACGCTCTTGAACTGTATGCCATATCCAAGTCTTACGGCGACCAAAAGGCGCTGGAGGGCATCAACCTGTCGGTGCCCGCCGGCAGCCGGACGGTGATTGTCGGCCCATCCGGCTCGGGTAAAACCACCTTGTTGCGGATGATTGCCGGCTTCGAGTTCCCCGACTCCGGCCGACTTTCACTGAATGGCCAGACGCTCGTCGACGCCACTCACGAGGTGCCGGCCCATCAGCGCCTGATTGGCTACGTTCCCCAGGACGGCGCCTTGTTCCCGCACATGACCGTGGCCGCTAATATCGGATTCGGGCTTTCGGTCAAGGGCGGCGAGAAAAACCATCGTATCGCTGAGCTGATGGACAGCGTGGCCCTCGATGCAAGCATGGCCCACCGTTGGCCCCATGAGCTCTCGGGCGGCCAGCAACAGCGCGTGGCACTGGCACGAGCATTGGCGCAACAACCGCGCCTGATGCTGCTCGACGAGCCGTTTTCCGCCCTCGATACCGGTCTGCGAGGCGCCATGCGCAAAATGGTCGCCCGGCTGCTGTCCGATGCCGGCGTCACCACCATCCTGGTCACACATGACCAGAGCGAAGCACTGTCGTTTGCCGATCAACTGGCAGTCATGCGCGGTGGTCGGCTCGTGCAATCTGGCCATCCACTGGATCTGTACCGCTACCCCGACGACGAGCAAACCGCGCTGTTTCTTGGGGATGCCGTGGTCATGCCGGCCAAAATCGAAGCCGGCTGGGCGCACTGCGACCTCGGCCGGATACCGGTGAACAACCACCGCAACAACCATTCAGCGCAGATCATGCTGCGCCCCGAACAATTGCAGCTCGTCAGCATCCAGCCGAGCCCCACCGAAGTGGTCGGGTGTCGCGCCGTAGTGACTGATCGCGACTTCAGCGGCAACACCTGCACATTGACCGTGGAACTGCAGCACCCAACTTCGGGTGATAAATCCGGCCGGTCATTAACCGTGCGCGGGTCGGGTATGTATGCCCCGCCTGCCGGCAGCGCAGTGCATGTCTCGACCATCGGCCATGCCCATGTGTTCAGCGAGTCGTAACGTTAAAGATCAAAGCGATCCACTGCGCGGCGTCGCTCATTGTCGTCTCGCACATCGTAATTGGCGGTCGTCTGAATATTGCTGTGATGCGCCAGTTTCTGGGCGATCGACAAATCGTGTTCTTCGATAACGCGGGTGATGAACGAACGCCGAAAATCATGCGGCATGATCTTCACTCCCACTTCGGCCCCTCGCTGACGGGCAATGTAGTAGATCGCATGCTTGGTAATGCGCTCGCGAGTGATGTGGCTGCCACGACGGATACGGTTGAACAGAAACGGGTCGTCCACCTCACCTTCCTTGAGCTGTGATCGACGAAACGCCAGCCAGTCCTCCAGTTTGGCCAGGGCCCAGGCCGGCGCGTACTTGATCAATTGCTTGTTGCCCTTGGCCGTGACCCGCAGGCTGCGCTCGGCAAAATCGACCTGTGACAGATCCAGGTTCACCGACTCCGACTTGCGCATGCCCGAACCATACAAAATTCCGATAATCGCCGCGTCACGCAATCCTTGTGGCCGCGGATCGGCGGCACACACCGCCATCAATTCCTGGATCAACGTACGCCGCAAGTTACGTCCCTGGGACAATCGGGTGCCGGCAATCCCTTTGACCGAGCGCATTTTCAGCAGATGATCCTGAGAGATCAGGCTCATGCGCCACGCCTCATTCATTACCCCGCGCACCGCGTTTACATACAACGAAGAGGTGTTGGGCGCATAACCGTCTTCGCGTAACGCCGCGACCAGCGCTATAACATTTTCTGGCTGAAGCTGATGCCAGGGAATTTCTTCGAGGTTCATGTCGTCGAAGCCCAAACGGTCCGCGGCATCCTGCAAGACATAGCGCATGGTCAACTGACTGGAAGGTGCAAGCCGGGCCAGGTACAAGGTCAACGGGTTGGTCATTGAAGCAACAGGTGGGGTAACAGGTAAGTCAATCAAACGAGAAGGCCTTGAGTGAAAACAATGCAGTAATACAACTAAGGATTTAAAACATCCCTCATATACAGCGAAGACTTTTGTAGGACTATTCTTATGAAGGCGCGATGAGCGGCAAGAGTCTGAACAGCGAGTGTATAACCCTCAGATAAACGAATTGCCTACCGGGTTTTCATGTTCCTTTCACGAAATTGAGCTTACCCTCAATGAGCCGCGAGGGTCCCTCACAAGCCTCCAACGTGCCAACCGGAAACGAAAAAGTCAACTGATACGGTTTGTCATGTTTTTTGTGTAACCGATTGAAGCAGCTTGATTTTTATCGACTACGCTAGTTTTTAATTCAGAATATCCAGTAGCGCTGAGTGTCAATTCAAGCCCGAGGTTCTAATGAGTCAGGCGTTTTTTCCCATCATTCAGCTGCACATTTACCTGCCCGACACCGAATGGAGTTCGGCGCGGCGGTGTTCGATTCCCTTGTTTCCCGACATGACCACCGATGACGCCAATCATGTGGTCGATGCCATTGAAAACGTTATGGACAGAGCTCAGTGAAACCTTACCCAATCCGTTGCGTATCGATTGTTATTCCGGTCTACAACGAACAAGACAGCCTGCCTGAGTTGCTGCGGCGGACCGAAGCGGCGTGCCGGCAGTTGCACCACGAATACGAAATAGTCCTGGTGGACGACGGCAGCCGCGATAATTCGGCGCAAATCCTCGAAGAGGCTGCCAATCGCGAAGGCAGCCCGGTAGTCGCGGTCATCCTCAACCGCAACTATGGCCAACACGCGGCAATCATGGCCGGTTTCGAACACTGCAAAGGTGATGTCGTCATCACCCTTGATGCCGACCTGCAAAACCCGCCCGAAGAAATTCCGCGCCTGGTTGCCCAGGCAGAGCTCGGTTATGACGTGGTCGCCACCGTGCGCAACAACCGTCAGGATTCCGCCCTGCGTCGCTGGCCGTCGAAACTGATCAATATGGCCGTGCAACGCTCGACCGGCGTTGCCATGAGCGATTACGGCTGCATGCTGCGCGCCTACCGCCGGACCATCGTCGACGCGATGCTGGCCTGCCGCGAACGCAGTACCTTCATCCCGATCCTGGCCAACAGTTTTGCCCGGCACACCACGGAAATCCCGGTGTTGCATGCCGAGCGTGAACACGGCGAATCCAAATACAGCCCCATGCGTCTGATCAACCTGATGTTTGACCTGGTCACCTGCATGACCACTACACCTTTGCGGCTACTGAGCATCGTCGGCTTCGCCATGGCCGGCCTGGGTGTGGTGTTTGCCACAACGTTGATCTTCCTGCGCCTGGTGTTCGGCGCTGAATGGGCCGGTGATGGTTCGTTCGTGCTGTTCGCCGTGCTGTTTGTATTCACGGGTGGGCAATTCATCGGCATGGGCTTGCTGGGCGAGTACCTGGGACGCATGTACAGCGACGTCCGCGCCCGCCCCCGATTCTTTGTCGAAAAAGTTTTGCGTAGCCAACCCGCCGCGCCCGCTCCCGTTGTCACGGTTGACGGTCTCACTTCCACTTCTTCCGATCAGGTTCTCTCATGAGCGTAAAAGCTGTTGTCTTCGCGTACCACGATATTGGCTGTGCAGGTATTGAATCCCTGCTCACGTCCGGCATCGAGATTGCCGCCGTGTTTACGCATGCCGATGATCCGAAAGAAAACGCCTTTTACGGTTCCGTTGCACAGTTGTGTGCCCAAAAAGGCATCCCGGTGCACGCCCCTGAAGATGCCAACCACCCGCTGTGGATCGAGCGCATCGCCAAACTCAACCCCGACTACCTGTTCTCTTTCTACTACCGCCACCTGTTGAGCGAACCATTGCTGGCCACCGCCCGCCAGGGCGCATTCAACCTGCACGGCTCGTTGCTGCCACGCTACCGTGGCCGCGCACCGGCCAACTGGGTGTTGGTGAACGGCGAAACCGAAACCGGCGTGACCCTGCACCGTATGGTCAAACGTGCCGACGCCGGTGCGATCATCGCCCAGCAACGGGTTGCCATTGAGCGCAGCGACACCGCACTGACCCTGCATGGCAAATTGCGCGTGGCCGCCACTGACCTGTTGCGTGACACCCTGCCAGTCTTGCTGCAAGGCAAAATCACCGAAACGGCTCAGGACGAATCCAAAGCCACGGTGTTTGGTCGCCGTACAGCGGCTGACGGCAAATTGCTCTGGAAAAAGCCGGCGCAAGAACTGTTCAATCTGGTCCGCGCAGTGACCCAGCCGTATCCGGGCGCGTTCTGCGACGTGGGCGAGCACAAGCTGATTGTCTGGAGCGCCGAAGTTGCCAAGGGCAATGAAGGCCTGGCACCAGGCCGAGTGATCAGCGTCAACCCGCTGCGCATCGCTTGCGGCGAAGACTCGCTGGTGATCACCGCCGGTCAACGCAATGACAACGGTCTGTATTTGAGCGGCCCGCAACTGGCCAACGAGTTGGGCCTGGTCGACGGCTCGGTGCTGCGCGGCGCCGAATCCGGGCGTAAACCACGCCGCACCCGAGTGCTGATCCTCGGCGTCAACGGCTTCATCGGCAATCACCTGTCTGAGCGCTTGCTGCGCGATGACCAGTATGAAGTTTACGGCCTGGACATCGGTTCGGACGCCATCGACCGCCTGCGCAGCCACCCCAACTTCCACTTCGTCGAAGGTGATATCAGCATTCACTCCGAGTGGATCGAGTACCACATCAAGAAGTGCGACGTGGTCCTGCCGCTGGTGGCCATTGCCACACCGATTGAATACACGCGCAATCCACTGCGGGTATTCGAACTGGATTTCGAAGAAAACCTGAAACTGGTTCGCTACTGCGTCAAATACAACAAGCGCGTGATCTTCCCGTCGACCTCGGAAGTCTATGGCATGTGCCAGGACCAGAACTTCGACGAAGACACCTCCAACCTGATTGTCGGCCCGATCAACAAACAACGCTGGATCTACTCGATCTCCAAGCAATTGCTCGACCGGGTCATCTGGGCCTACGGCCAGAAAGGCCTGAACTTCACTCTGTTCCGCCCTTTCAACTGGATGGGCCCACGCCTGGACCGTCTGGACTCGGCACGTATCGGCAGCTCCCGGGCCATTACCCAGTTGATCCTCAACCTGGTGGAAGGCACGCCGATTCGCCTGTTCGATGGCGGCGAGCAAAAGCGTTGCTTCACTGACATCGCTGACGGCGTAGAAGCCCTGGCGCGGATCATCGACAACGAAAATGACGCCTGCAACGGCCAAATCATCAACATCGGCAACCCGGAAAACGAAGCGAGCATTCGCCAGTTGGGCGAAGAACTGCTGCGCCAGTTCGAAGCTCACCCGCTGCGCGACAACTTCCCGCCGTTTGCCGGTTTCCGTGACGTAGAAAGCAAAGCGTTCTACGGCGCCGGCTACCAGGACGTGTCCCACCGCAAACCAAGCATCGCCAACGCCAAACGTCTGCTGGACTGGACGCCAACCGTGGAGATGAGCGAGACCATCGGCAATACGCTGGACTTCTTCTTGCGCGAGGCCATGCTCGAAATCGCGGATCACTCTACCGAAAAAGCACGCTAATGCAGGCAGGTCTTCGAATCGATGTCGACACCTACCGAGGCACCCGTGAGGGGGTGCCCCGGCTGCTGGAAATCCTCGATGAGGCGCAGGTCAAGGCGACGTTTTTCTTCAGCGTCGGGCCGGACAACATGGGGCGCCACTTGTGGCGCCTCATCCGCCCGCAATTCCTCTGGAAAATGCTCCGTTCCAACGCTGCCGGATTGTATGGCTGGGACATTTTGCTGGCCGRCACCGCCTGGCCGGGCAAACCGATCGGCCGGGACTTGGGCCATTTGATGCGCCAGGCTCAAGCCGCCGGGCATGAAGTCGGTCTGCACGCCTGGGATCACCATGGCTGGCAGGCTAACGCCGGACGCTGGAGCGACGCACAGCTGATCGAGCAGATCCGCCAGGGCGTCGATACGCTCAGCGATATCCTCGGGCAAAAGGTCACCTGTTCGGCCGCTGCCGGTTGGCGCGCGGACGAGCGGGTGATCGAAGCCAAAGAAGCGTTCGGCTTTCGCTATAACAGCGATTGCCGGGGGCGCAGCCTGTTTCAGCCGACCCTGGCCGGCGGTGGTTTGGGTGCGCCGCAAATACCGGTGGACCTGCCGACCTTCGATGAGGTGGTCGGCCCAACTGTCGCAGCCCAGGACTTCAACGCGTTCATTCTTGAGCGCTTTTCCCCCGACAAACTCAACGTCTACACCATTCATGCTGAAGTAGAAGGGATTCTGATGGCCAACGATTTCCGTCAACTGCTGGCCGATGCACGCCAGCGTGACATTCATTTCCAGCCGTTGGGCAACTTGCTGCCCGACACCCCCAACACCTTGCCCACAGGGCGCGTCGTACGCGGCGCCCTTGAAGGTCGCGAAGGCTGGTTGGGAGTACAAGGAGCATGAGCAAACGCTGGGCATTACCCCTGCTGCTGGTCCTGTTCGTCCTCGCCTATCTGCTGCCGCTGGGCACCCATGGTTTATGGATTCCGGACGAAACCCGCTATGCGCAGATCAGTCAGCACATGCTCCTGAGCGGTAACTGGGTGTCGCCGCACTTCATGAGCGTGCGCTATTTCGAGAAACCTGTGGCCGGTTACTGGATGATCGCTGCCAGCCAGGCCATGTTCGGTCAGAACCTGTTTGGCGTGCGGTTTGCCTCGGCCTTGAGCCTGGGCCTGAGTGTATTGCTGTGTTTCCTGATCGCCCGCCGGATGTGGAACGACCCGCGCAAGAGTTTTGCCTGCGCCCTGCTCTACATGAGTTTCAGCGTCATCGCCGCACATGCCGGTTATGCCAACCTTGATCCGCAATTCACCTTTTGGGTCAACCTGAGTCTGGTGGCTTTATGGTTCGCGCTGGACAGCGCCACCCGTGGCCAAAAGCTCATCAGTTGGGCGGTGCTGGGGCTGGCCTGCGGCATGGGGTTTATGACCAAGGGGTTTCTCGCCTGGTTGCTGCCGGTGCTGGTGGCCCTGCCCTATATGGTCTGGCAAAAACGCTGGAAAGAACTGCTGATCTTCGGCCCTGTGGCGATTGTCGTGGCTGTCGCGATATGCCTGCCCTGGGCATGGGCGGTTCACTCGCAAGAGCCCGATTACTGGAGGTTCTTTTTCTGGCACGAGCACATTCGTCGCTTTGCCGGTGACGACGCTCAGCATGACGAGCCGTGGTGGTACTACCTGCCATTACTGGTTGCCTTCAGTATGCCGTGGATGGCGTTGTTGCCGTCAGCACTGAAACAGGCCTGGCAAACCCGACGTCAGTCCAGCATCGGCTTTTTGTTGCTGTGGATGCTGATGCCGCTGATATTTTTCAGCATCAGCAAAGGCAAATTACCGAGTTATATCCTGCCGTGCCTGCTGCCATTGGCCTTATTGCTGGGAAATACGCTGGCCGATCGACTCAAGCTTGAACAGGGACGGCTGCTGGGGCTCAACGGCTTGCTGAACCTGATACTAGGGCTGGTTGTCCTGATTGCCCTGGTCTACCTGCAACTGAAAAAGCCACTGTACGACCATGAGCTGCACAACCTGGTGCTGGTCTTCATTGGCTTGATCGGCTGGATCATGGCCAATTTGCTGCAAGCCTTCAGGCCGCTGCAATGCTGGGCCGCACCGGCGTTCGGCAGTTTGCTGATGGCCAGCTTGATCCCGGCCGGCCTGCCCAATTCGGTGGTCGCCAACAAGACACCTGACCAATTCATCCTCCATCACATGGATGAACTGGCGCAAACCGGCAAACTGCTGAGCAACGATCTCGGTGCCGCATCGGCGCTGGCCTGGCGCATGAAAAACCCGGACGTGTCGCTGTACAACTCGATAGGCGAATTGAAATACGGTCTTGCCTATCCTGATTCGGCACAGCAGCTGGTCAGCGTCAATCAGGTTCATCAGTGGATGCTCGATGCCCGCCGTAGTGGTTCGGTCGGTGTGGTCATGCGGGTCAAGGGTGAAGGTGAATTGCAGGAAATCGAACGATTGCCCAAGGACGGTAAACGCTACGAACAGGGCAATCTGGTGATTCTGATTTTCCCTCAGGACCCGTCATGAGCCTATTGCTGGTTCTGGTCGCGTGCCTGTTGACCTGTCTGGGCCAGATCGCTCAGAAATACGCGGTCGAGAGTTGGCGCGGTCAGGCTTCAACTTTGACCGAAAAACTGCGCTCGCCATGGCTGTGGCTGGCGCTCGCCTCGCTGGGATCGGGCCTGCTGGTCTGGCTGCTGGTGTTACAGCGCCTTGAAGTCGGCATTGCCTACCCGATGCTGAGCCTCAATTTTGTGCTGGTCACGCTGGTCGCCCGTTTTGTCTTCCATGAAACGATTGATCGCCAACACTGGTTGGGTGTGGCACTGGTGATCAGTGGCGTGGTTCTGCTGGGGCAACACGCATGACCCTGCGTCGCGGAATCACCTTCGCCCTGGGCAGCGTGCTGCTGGTCAGCACCGCGCAGTTGGGCATGCGCTGGAGCATGACGCGCCTGCCCTCCCCCGACCATTGGTTAACAGCCAGCATCGACCCGGTCGCGATAGTGGTGGTACTAAGCGCCATAGTCGCCTACGCCCTTTCGATGCTCTGCTGGCTGGCCGCCCTGCGCGACCTGCCATTGGGTCGGGCCTATTCGCTGCTAAGCATCAGCTACGCGTTGGTCTACTTGCTGGCCGCCAGCCTGCCGCTGTTCAACGAAACGTTCAGCCTTTCAAAAACCCTCGGGGTGGCGCTGGTCATGCTCGGGGTCATCATCATCAACTCTCGTTCAGTTCGCGCAACCGAACTCAGGGATGCGTCATGAAAATCAGTGTATTTGGTAGCGGTTATGTGGGCCTGGTCCAGGCAGCGGTCCTGGCTGAAGTCGGTCACGATGTGATCTGCATGGACATTGATGAGAAGAAAATCGCATTGCTGCAACAAGGCCACGTGAGCATTTTTGAACCGGGGCTCGCCAGCCTGGTACGCGACAGCCTGGAAGCCAAACGGCTGCAATTCACCACTGACGAAAAACTGGCCGTGCAGCATGGTCAAGTGCTGTTTATTGCGGTGGGTACGCCGTCCCGGGACGATGGCTCGGCAGATTTGAGCTACGTGATGTCGGTCGGCGACGCCGTGGCGCGGCACCGAGAACAGCCAGTGATTCTGGCGGAGAAGTCCACGGTACCGGTGGGCACCGGCGATGCGTTGCGCGCGCATATGGACAACTGCCTGGTCAAGATCGGCCGCGAACTGCAGTTCGATATCGTCTCCAACCCCGAGTTTTTGAAAGAAGGCTCCGCTGTCGCTGACTGCCGACGCCCCGACCGAATCATCATTGGCTGTGAACGTGACGAAGTCCGCGAGGTGATGCGCGACCTCTATGCACCGTTCAACCGTAACCATGATCGCGTCATGTTCATGGACCTGCGCAGCGCCGAGCTGACCAAGTACGCCGCCAATTGCATGCTGGCGACCAAGATCAGCTTCATCAACCAGATCGCCGAACTGGCCGAACACTTGGGCGCCGACATCGAAGCGGTGCGCCTGGGCATCGGCGCCGACTCGCGCATCGGTTACCACTTCATCTACGCCGGTTGTGGTTATGGCGGTTCCTGTTTCCCTAAAGACATGCGCGCACTGATTCACAGCGCCCAGCAAGCGCACTGTTCCAGCGACCTGCTGCAAGCAGTGGAAGCGATCAACGAGCGCCAGAAGCACAAGCTGTTCGAGCGGATCAACGCGTTCTACCGTGGCGACCTGCGCGGCAAGACCTTTGCCGTCTGGGGCCTGGCATTCAAGCCCAACACCGATGACATGCGCGATGCACCGAGCCGGGTCCTGCTGGAGTCACTCTGGGCAGCCGGGGCCAACGTGCGAGCGTACGACCCGGAAGCCATGCAGGAAACCCAGCGGCTGTACCCTGACGAGACGAAACTGATGTTGATGGGCACACCCGAATCCGTCCTGTCGGGCGCCGACGCCTTGATCGTCTGCACCGAGTGGCAACAGTTCAAGGCGCCGGATTTCGACCTGATCCAGCAGCGCCTGAACGCGCCGGTGATCTTTGACGGACGCAACCTGTACGACGTCGAACGCCTTGAACGCAGCGGTTTCAAATACTTCCCGATGGGCCGTGGCGAATCGCGCAACTTGCCGATTCCACATCAGCAATGGCCTGCTGATTCTGCCGTTGTTTGATCGCTTGATCACCGCTTGGTGGCTGGCTTGAAGTTGGCGTTGCATGGACGGACGCCATCGCGAGCAGGCTCGCGATTGGCCACGACTCGGTCTAGCGCCGAACACTAGAGAATCTGAATAAGGACATTTGCCCCCCAACGTGGCCACTTACACGCTCTTTATCCGCCGATTGATGATCGTGTCCCTGACGATTGTCATCAGTCGCGCCCTCATCAGCCCGCTGCTCACGCTGTTCCTGAGCAATAAACTCGGCCTCAACCAACAGGACGTTGGTCTGCTGCTGGGTATCGCGGTGTTCACCGCCACCCTGCTCGCGCTTTATGGCGGTTACATCATCGACCGCCTCGATAAACGCCGGTTGCTGATCCTTACCATGCTCTCCAGCGCCATCGGCTTTGTGCTGCTGACCTTTGCCGAAAACCTCTACCTGACCACCGCCACGCTGGTAATTACCGAAACCGCTTCAGCGCTGTTCCTGATCGGATCGAAAGCAGTCCTCAGCGAAAACTTGCCCATCGGCCAGCGCGCCAAGGCTTTTTCACTAGGCTACACGTTGACCAACATCGGCTATGCCATCGGGCCGATGCTCGGCGTGGTGATTGCCGGCGTGTACCCGACTGCACCGTTCCTGATTGCCGGCGGCATCGCATTTTTCAGTATTTTCCTGATGGTCGGGATACCCAAGGACTCGGCCCCGGCGCCCGCTATCGGCCAGCCCCAAAGCTTTCTCAAGACGCTGATCACCCTGAAGAACGACCGCACGCTGATCATGTTCACCTGTGGCTGCCTGCTCAGCACCGTCGTGCACGGCCGATTCACCCTTTACCTGTCGCAGTACTTGCTGGTGACCCACGATTCACAACGGACCATGGAAACCATGGCCGCCCTGCTCGCCTGCAACGCCATCAGCGTGATCCTGTTGCAATACCAGATCGGTCGGTTCCTCAAACGCGAACAACTCCGTTACTGGATCGCCGGCGGCACGAGCCTGTTCATCGTCGGGTTGATTGGTTTCAGTGTGGCTGACAGCCTGATTTCGTGGTGCGTGGCCATGTTCATCTTCACCCTTGGCGAAATGATCATTTACCCCGCCGAGTTCCTCTTTGTCGACACCCTGGCTCCGGAAGAACTGCGCGGTAGCTATTACGGTGCGCAAAACCTCGCAGCGCTCGGCGGCGCATTGAGCCCGGTGATCTGCGGTTTCCTGTTGATGCACACCCCCGCGCCTACGATGTTCTATGCCCTGAGCGCACTGGCAGCATTGGGTGGGTTTTTYTGCTTCATGAGTGGACGGCGCGTTGCGACACTGCAAAATTAATGCACTCAATGTTCATTAATATGAATTTGTCATTGACCGGGATCATCGTCACACTGTGCCGCGTTCCTCCCCCAATAGTTGGAACAACTTCAAGGGCTTTCTGGGTATCCCAGCCAAGCCTTTTTTTTTGCTCAAGTTTTTGCCTACGGATCGATTTCTTCATGCT